>JAIQFT010000024.1 GCA_020073185.1 Terriglobia bacterium | reverse complement strand
CGGGCTATGTACTGGCGTCCTGACGGACTCGGCGCTGCGCGCCTCGGTCATGGCTGAAGCCATGACCTACCAATTGTGCCGTCCCTGTCCCACATCTGCCAAACCCGGGCAGATGTGGGCCACCGTCCGACTTCCCCCCCAACAAGGTCAGGGGAGGACTGACTTAATCCAGTCCAGCACGCGGTCGGCGAGCAGGGGTTGTTGCGACGCGAAGCCGTGGTTGGCACCATCCACGTACTGCACAGTGACGTTGGGATTATTCACCGCCGCTTTGTGCAGCCGTTCCGCAATCTCCGGCTCGATCAACTTGTCGGCCTTGCCCTGCAGGATCAGGACCGGGTTCTTCACCTTCTGAATGTTCTGGTAGGGATCGGATTTGGCGGAGGGGCCGCGCAGGCTGAGGAGATACCGCGGGGTGTAGAGAGCTTTTCCCAGAGGGCCCAAATCCACCAGCATCAGATCGCGGTCGTGACCCTCGGCTTGCATACGGAGCGCGTCGCTGACCGTCTCCTGCGCCGTTTTCTGTCCAAACTGCCAGACATTCCACTGAAACAAGTTGCCCGGCCCGCTGACGAGCACGGTGGCGGCTACGGTCGGATCACTGGACGCTGCCTGGTAATAGAGGACCCGGTTGGTGCCCATACTCTGCCCCAGCAACACGATCTTCTTAGCTCCCAGGCTATGCAGGTGCTCGACGCCGGCGGCGATGTCGGCTTGGTTGTCGGCGAAGTCCCAAATCTTAGGGCCGGTATCGTGGTCGCGCATGTTGAGCGCGAGTACGACCATGCCATGTTGGGCCGCGGTTCGGCCGAGATAGGGGAAATACGATTCGTAAAAGTTTGCGCCAAAGCCATGCACCAGCATTAGCCCAACCGGTCTGGGCACAGCAGCGGGGCGGTACACGATCGCGCTGAGGCGCACGCCGTCGGAAGTTGTCAGCGCAACCTGCTCGAGCGTCACACCGGGCTTGGCAGGCTGGGTAGCTTGTACGATGGCTGCGGCGGCGCACAGCAGGAGTGCAATCGCAATCGCATGAGAAAGTCGCACACGCGTTGCGCTCTGTTCCGGGGCAGCAGCGCGGGACCAAAATCGATGCCTCATGCCTGGAATTCTACCTGCAAATGCGGGGCTCAGCAGGACGCGATCGTTGACAACAGAGCAACTTGGACGTACCTGTCCTTATTCGAAAAGCGACAGCAGTCCAACAATCCACTCTTTTGTTCACGACAAGATCTTCAACTGCGGAAGTGAAGGGGCGCGTTCCGGCCGCGCTACTCCGTCGCCGCTCCACGATCCCGCCGTTTCCACTTGTCGTCTCGGACCCGCTCCAGGAGCGCACAGCGGTCGACGAGTTTCACGAATCGGCGGTCCGTATCAACCAAAGCAACGAATTCGCCACGGCGCCGGGCGGTTCTCGACCCGGCTCTTGGTAGAGTCGGGGTAGAGACTTTCGAAAGGTCAAGGAGAACCGCCTTGAAGAGTGGGCCGCTGCAGGCTCCCCCATGATGGAGGCACTCGTCCCCGAGAACCAAAACGGGAAGCCGTTCGCTGCCTTTCGCTGCCTAAGCGGAGCGAAAACAGGCCGGCGCGAGGACTGCCGGAACTACAATTAAGCTCAGGCATCGCTTGTGCGGCGGCGTTTTTGCCCACACGTGTTCCCTATGGCGATGCAAGTTCGGCCCAGGGAGAGGGTGGGATGAGAACTTCCGCGCACAAACTCTTGCAAGCGACGGCAGCGCCCTGGATTTTGGGAGCTGCGGTGGTGATCCTCGGCTACACGTCCGACCTGTGGCTGTCGCACCTGCTATCCAACGAGATGTACGACCTGGCCGATGACTTGATGTTGGGCATCCTGGTGGGGGTTGTGGGAAGCTGGTGGCTGCGCAGACGCAATCACGCGATCCGGCAGAAGCTGAATCGGGTTGTGAACATCAATCAGCTGATCCGCAACGAGCTGGAGGTGATTTCTTACTCGGCGCAAGCGACCAGCAAAGCCGCGGAGATCAAGCACATCGAGCAGTCGGTGAGACAGATCTCGTGGATCCTGCGCGAGCTGATGGGCCCCAGCTATGCTGCAGGCGAGCAGGAGACAGTCGCGATGGGTGCGCAAGCGGCCGGGCCGTCCGGGGGCATGGGCAAGGGTTGAGATGGGGACATTCTAAGTCTCACGAAAAACATTTCTGATTGCCGAAAACCCGCCAACCGTCAGTGATGTAGGACAGAAAACCCACAGGTCTGAAAGCGGTTCGACGGCGCTCAGGGCAGACTCTGAGGGACTCGGAGCAATACAGCTAAATTGACGGAAGAGGGCGGCAGCCGAACGCGGCTGCCGCCCTATCGTTTCCTAGTGCCCCGGTCTTTTAGGGAGTATCCCCCCTGTCGCTCCAAACCCGGGAGCGACAAGGGTGGGGCAACCACCGCCTCTAATACTCACAATCAGTCATACGGCTCGATCACTGGCCCCCCTTTTGCGAATCGGCGGCGGGCTTGGGCTGGAAATCGGGGTCGCCGAACTGCCAGAGGAAGAAGGAATAGGTGTCGGCGGTGAGTTGTTCCTGTTGCGGTTTGGTGGAGCCAAAGCCGTGGCCGGCATCGTAGTCGATGCGCAACAGCACGGGCTTGCCGCTGGAAGTGGCGGCTTGCAGGCGCGCCGCCATTTTGGCGGCCTCCCAAGAATCCACGCGCGGGTCGTTGATGCCGGTGGTAACCAGCACCGCCGGATAGGCAGTTTTGTCCTTGATGTGGTGATAGGCGCTCATCAGGTAGAGGCCCTTGAAGCCGTCCTTGGTTTTGATGGAACCAAACTCGGGCACGTTGGCGGGGCCGTTGGGGCTGGTTTCGAAGCGCAGCATGTCGCTGGCGGGAACGAGGTCGGCGGCGGCGGCGAACAGTTCCGGGCGCTGGGTGATGGAGCCGCCGACGGTGATGCCGCCGGCGCTGCCGCCGCGGATGCCCAGCTTCTTCGGCGAAGTGTACTTGTTCTGAATGAGGTATTCGGCGCAGGCGATGAAGTCGCTGATGGTGTTCTGCTTGGTCAACATGCGGCCGGCGTTGTGCCAGTCTTCGCCGTACTCACCACCGCCGCGGATGTGGGCCACGGCAAAGATGCCGCCGCGCTCCAGCCAGGACAGCAGCGTGGGGATGAACCCTGGATCTTGAGTAATGCCGTAGGCGCCGTAGCCGTTGAGGATAGTGGGCGCGGTACCGTTGAGCGGGGTGCCGCGCTTGAGGACGATGGAAAGCGGGACCATGGTGCCATCGGCGGAGCGCGCTTTCACCTCGCGCGCTTCGATTTGCGAGAAGTCCACCGGCGGGGGCGGCGCGAGCTTCAGGTCGGTGAGTTGATTGGTTTTGGGATCGTAGGCGAGGGTGACGCGCGGCTGGGTCCAGGATTCGGTACGGATGATGGCGCCGGGCGCGCGCTCGTCGACAAAGAGCTGATCGATGGAACCCTGGAACGGGAGCGGAACCTGCTGAGCTTTGCCGCCGTCGTAGGGAACGCGCAGGACTCGTCCGATACCGCCATCGAGTTGCTGGACGTAGAGGGCGTCGGCGGCGGTCTTGAGGTCGCGCAGGACAGGCTCGGCGGCGGGCAAAACGACCTGGGCGTGAGCGAGGTCAGGGTGCTTGAGGCTGGTGCGCAGAACCTGGTAGCGCGAGGCGTTATGGTGCGAGAGCAGATAGATGTCGTCGCCGTGAATGTCGGCGTTGGTGACATCGGCGTCCACATCGAGCAGCTTGCGCCAAGGAGTTTTCGCGCCGTTCAGCTCGGAGAGGCGGACATAGTAGAGGGTGATCTCGTTGCGAACACCATGGGCAATCACGCCGGCGATCCAGTCGGTACCGGGTGCAAAGGCGGCGATGGCGAAATCGGTGTCGGCAAACTGGACTTGCGGGGAGAGGCCGAAGCCGAATACGGGCTCGTCCTTGGCGGGGTCGGCGCCGAGCTTGTGCAGGTAATTCAGGGCGCGGAGATACTTGGCGGTGGGCGGATCGTTGGGCCCGAGCTTGTTGAGGCGAACGTAGAAAAACGACTTGTTGTCGGGCAGCCAACCGGTAACGCCGAAGTTGGCGCGTTCAATGGTGTCGGGAAGCTGCTTGCCGGAGTCCACGTCGAAGATGTGGAGGACGCTCTCCTCGGAACCGCCGGGCGAGATTCCGTAGGCTAGGTACTTACCGTCGAGGGAAGGAGCGAGGTAGTCAATTGAGTAATGGACGTTGCCCTGGGTGAGCTTCTCGGGATCGAGGAGCAGGGTTTCCTTGCCGGACTTGGCCTCGCGCACGTAGAGCTTGCGATTGGTGTCGCCGGGCATGGCCTTCAGGTAGAAGTAGCGACCGCCGAACGCCTGGAAGGAGTTGATCTGGATGCCGGCGTTATCGAGCTCCTGGATGCGGTGGAACAGCTTTTCGCGGCCGGGCAGGGACTGAAGCACCTCCTGGGTGTAGGTGGCCTGCGCCTTGGCCCAGGACTGGAATTCGGAAGACTTGACGTTCTCCATCCAGCGATAGGGGTCGGTAATCTTGGTGCCGTAGTAGTCGTCGGTGACCGGGCGGACGGGCGCGACGGGCGGCTTCTGTTGGGCGGATGCCATGGCGGCGAGCAGCAGGACAAGGGGAAGTACGCGAAAGCGCATGGAAGCTCCTTGGGAAGGCATTACGTACGGCGCGCGAGGAAAGTTCGCGATAAGAGTACGCGCCGGGCGGCGGAGGTGCAACCGGGGCGTGGGTCAACAGAAAAGCCGACAGCAATCAAACGCCGGTGGTGTGGGCGGAGTTGGCGGTGGGCGCGGCGTGGGCCTCGATGTATTCGTAGATGGCTTCGTTGGTGCAGACCTCATAGTACTGGCGGTCGGTCCAGCTCTTGACAGAAAAATCGCTGGCGTCAATGCGGGGGATGCGGCCTTCGCGCACCACGATGCGATGGAAGCTGCCGCCGCCGAGGGGAACCAGTCCACTGTAGATGCGGACGATTCCTTTTCCCCAGAGGGTGGGAAGTTCGACCTCGTGCAATTGGAGCGAGATCTCCTGCTGCAGGTCCCGGAAAGCTTCATCGTTGATGTTGATGCCGCCGACGTTATAGCGCATGAGGAACTCGTCGGGATTGCCGCCGGTGTCTTCGTCCTCGACGGTCTTGAAGGAGTACACGTTGAAAAGGCTTTCGACATCGGCGAGGCAGCGGCGCGCGCCCTTGTTGCAGGAAGAGAGGCGATCGCTCTCGTTGAGCGCCTTGGAGATCATGATGCGGGCATTGCCGTCCATCAAGTACATGGGGGCGGAAGCCTGGAAGGAGATGCCGATGCCCAGCTCGAGATTGGGCAGGCCGCCCTCGCGCGACTTGTCGTTGTAGGCACGGACGATGGAGATGATCTCGCGGGCCAAGACGCAGGTGCGGGCCACCGGGAATTCCTGCCGGCCTTCGTATCCGAAGAGCGCCAGGATCACGGCGTCGCCTTCAATGAAGACCTTGGTCGCCTGGTATTTCGGGAGCAGCTTGTTGACGGGTTCGTAGAAGTTCAGGCTGAAATAGGAGGCCGGATTGAGGCCGCGTTCCATGAGGGTTCGGGTCAGGGTGGTGGAATCGCGCACGTCGGCCTTGAGGATGACGTGGTTGATGACCTTCTCCTCCGCCGGCTTCTGCTCCTGGGGAAGGAGGAACTCGTAGAGCGTGTTGTTGATGGAGGAAAGCTCGCGCAGGCGCTGGTTGGAGATGAGATGGACGGCGTCGAGCGCCCGGTTGAGCACTTCCAGGCTGCGCAGGTCGCGGTGGTAGCGCATGAAATCGCGGAAGAAGCGGCCGGCTAACTTGGCACGATCAGCAGCACGATAGTTGTCGAGGCGGCGCAAGGCGGCCTCGAAATTGGCGGGCGAGAAGCGACTGTGTTCTTCCAGCATGCGCTCGACGCGGGTGCACTCGGTGCGATTGATGAGCGCATTCTTGAGCTGCTGGGCATGGATGGTCGGGGAATACTCGGCCAGCAGGGGGGCGGCTTCGTAGGCGGCGATGATGTGGGCCATGACCCCGTTGCGCTCGAGGGTGTCGGTCCAAGCGGCGAGCAAAGCCTTCTGAGCGCGACCCTTGGGACCGGATTCGTCGGGGGAGCCGCCGGCGACGAGTTCCTGGGCGTTGTCGGGCATGTTGAGCAGGGCATCAAGATCGACGTGGTCTTGACCTTCCGGAGTCGGCAAATCCAGGGACGCGAGGAAAACACGCGCGATTTCCTGTAGGGTACTGAAACGGTCGGGATCGCTGTCGAAGTTGCCGAGCATGACGTAGTGCTCGGCGTTGATGGAATCGTCGCGGCCGCCCTCGGAGAACATCAGGCGATTGAGCAGCAAAGAGTAGGCGGGATGATCGACGCCACCGAAGAGCGCCCGGCGCATGCGCGCGAGGGCTTCCTTCTCGACCTCGCGCAGCGTCTGAAAGAGTTCCTGGCTGGCTTTGCGGAGCAACTGTCCCTTGGCGAGTTGAAAGGCGGCGCAGCGCTCGCGGAATTCAACCCCCTTATAAATGTTGGCCTGGCGGGGACTTTCGTACTTGGCGACCTTGGCGCGCAAACGTTCGAGGATGCCGTTGTATTGCGCGGTCAACTCGGTGCGCAGCAGCTTGATGACGGCAAGGCGGGCGAGCAGGTCGAGGGAGAGGTTACTTTCGGCCTTGGCCCAGTTGAGGGCCAGGATCATCAGGTCGGTGAGCATGCGTTTGAAATCGGCGGGATCGGCGCCGGGCTTGGGAACGGGCTGGGGCGGCTCGCCTTTTCCCCAGAGAAACGACGGGGGCGCGATCTGCGGGATCTGGGGCGCGTCGGCAGTGACCAGATCCTCGACACTGCCGTACACGGCGATCAGATGCTGCACATGCAGGCGGACGACTTCGGCGAAAGTGGGGCTGAGGAAGACATCGTGGCGGACGTTGTCAATGCCGGCGAGCAGCCCGCTGAGTTCCAGGGTGGGGGAATAGCCGGTTAGCGACAGCTGCCGGGCAAGGTCGGATAAGCTTTCGCGCTGGAGAAATGGAAATGGCGCCATTCCGTGCACCAAGGAATGTTGGGAGCTCTTGCGGAGCAGAGGTTAGCACGGAGTGGGCCTGGAGGCGAAGGTTACGTTGGTTACTGAAAGGTAGCGGGCAGCGGGGTAGTCGGTAGTCGGTAGCCAGTAGTCCGGATTCGAACGACCCCGGCTCTACGGACGACGGACTACCGACTACGTTTTCGTTTACCGGACGCCGTTACGGGACAGCGATTGCAAGCTGGCTTTACGGGCGGCTTCGAATTCGTCGCCCAACTGCCAGCCAATGCCCTGGGGCTGGGAGGCGGCCTTCCAGCCGAGGCGGAAGCCGAAGCGCGCCATTTCGGCAGGCCCAGAGAAGTCCCAGTCGGGCTTGAATTCGTCGCTGGGCTGGTGGTAGTGCTTGGCGTTGTACTCGCGTTCCTGCTGGATGCCCCACGCGAGCGGATGTCCCTTGAACTTCATCCCTTCATTCACGGAAAAGGAGGGAATGCCGACGCGGGCGAAGCTGAAGTGGTCGGAGCGGTAATAGTAGCCGGCGGAGGGATTGGAATCGGGCTTGATGGCGAGGTTAAGTTCCTTGGCGGTCGCCTCGACCGTGGGATAGAAGGTGGTGCGCTCGGCGCCGGAGACGCTGACCTCCTGCGGGATGCCGTTGGGAGCGATGCCGTCGAAATTGAGGCCGAGGCTGATGTTGCCGGCCGGAATCGGCGGGTGCTTGCCGAGAAACTCCGAGCCACGCAGACCCTGCTCTTCGCCGGTCACGGAGGCGAACAGGATGGAGCGCTTAGGATGCTGTGCGGAAGCGGCGTAGGCGTGCGCCAATTCGAGCAGGACCCCGCATCCGGTGGCGTTGTCCACCGCGCCGTTGTAAATGTTGTCGCCGGGCTGCTCGGAGTGAATGCCAAGGTGGTCGTAGTGCGCGCTGTAGATAACAGCTTGATCCTTGAGGCGGGGATCGGAGCCGGGCAGCATGGCGAGGACGTTCTGCGATTCGAAGGGGCGTATCTTGCTCACCAGGTGGGCCTGCACCCGGACGGGCAGCGGAATGGGCTTGAAGTCGCGCGAATCCGCCTGCTTGAACAGGGCGTCAAGGTCCTGTCCGGAATTGGCGAGGAGTTTGCGCGCGAGCTCCAGTTGGATCCAGGAGGCGAGCTTGAGCTTGGGCTGGCCGTCGGCGCGGAGATAGGAGCGTTCGCCGCCCCAGGAATTCTGTACCACATCCCAGCCGTAGCTGGCCATGTCAGCTTGGTGAATGAGCATCACGCCGAGCGCGCCTTTGCGCGCCGCCTGCTCGTACTTATAGGTCCAGCGGCCGTAGTAGGTGAGGGCCTTGCCCTTGAAGAACTTGGGGTCGTCAGAGTTTGGCTCGTTGACGAACATGAGCAGGACCTTGCCGCGGACATCGGCGTCCTTGAAATCGTTCCACTGGTACTCGGGGGCTTCGATGCCGTAGCCGACAAAGACGAGGTCGGCGTCGAGATCGTCAGCGGCGTTTTGAGTTTCGTCCATGGCGACGATTTCGTCGCCCAGCTTGAGCTTCTCGGTCTTGCCAGCCTGCAGCAGGTAGATGTTGGTGGAAGGCTCGGTGGTGATGCCGACCATGGGCACTTTCTGCAGGAAGGCGCCGTTGTCGCCGGCGGGCTTCAGGCCGTAGGACTCAAACTGAGTGGCGATATATTCGGCGGCAATGTCACCGCCGCGCTGGCCGGTGCCGCGTCCTTCGAGCAGGTCGCTGGAGAGAAACTTGACGTGGGCGCGGATTCTCTGCGGGTCAATCGAGGCCATGGCCGCCACGGCGGCTGGCGGAAGAGCGGAGGCAGAGGCGGGAGTGGGGCGCTTGTGTTTTGAGGTGGGGTGTTTCTGCGCGATCAGCGGCGCGGTGGTCAGGGCGAAGATGAAGATCAAGAACACAGTTCGCATGAAGTCCTCGAGAATCACAGTTTCAGTTTCAGTTTCGGTTTCGGTTTCAGTCGCACGCGGCTTCGGGTCCTTGCTGAAACCGAAACTGCAACTGTCTTTCATCTAGCCCGCAACCTGCGGGTCAGTTGAGCGAGCCTCAACCGGCCTTGTAATCAGCGACGTCCTCGCCACGAGGAAAGACCGTGGGCGCAGCCCGAGAAGCTGCTGCGGACAAGTGGCGATTGATCACCTCCAAATCCTTCTTGCTCCAGCCCACGCTGGAAATCTCGATCTTGCCGCCGGAGGAGATCAGAAAAATGGTGGGGACGTTGGTCAGGCCGTAAGCGTTGGAGGCCGGATAGCGCTCCGGATCGTCGAGCAGCACAGGCATGGTGATGCCGTACTCGCGCATAAACGCCTGCGTCTCTTTTTTCGGATGCTGAGAGATGGCGACGACCCGCGACTTGCCTTGGTGTGCCTGATACAGGCGCTCGACGAAGGGCATGGCGTACTGGCACACCGGGCAGGTGACCTTGAAGAATGCCAGCGCAACGGGCCCGTGCTGGAGGGCGAGTCGCAAAGAAAAGTGTTGGCCGTGCATGTCGGGAAGCGAGACGTCGGGCGCCGCTTTTCCCGGAGTGAGCGTAGGCATCCTGGACCTCCGAAGAACAGTCTCCAGTTTTTGGTTGCTAGTTTCTAGAGGCCGGGCGCGGCGACCAGAAACCACAATGGTTAAAAGTTCCCGAATCCGCCAACCGCAGGCAGTTGCGGGACACCCATGTTGAACGGATGATTCTAAATCAGGGAGGCGCGGCGGAGAATCCTGCGCGCCAGGCCGGTGAGCGGAAGGGCAGCGGCATCCCGGATCGGAACCCAGCGTCCGCCCCGCAGGCCGGCGGCGCTGACGCGACAGACATGGGCGGTATGGTCGGTGACGGTAATGGAGTGGCGGAGGGTGAATTCGGGTGGGTTGACGTTGTTCGAGTTCCCACATCTGCCAACCCCAGGCAGATGTGGGGCACCATTCGGCAGTTGCGGAAGTTCCCACATGCCCGGCATCAGCGTTTCGCCGGCGCGACGGCGCACAAGATAAACGCGGTCGCCGCGGGATGCGAGGCCGTAGGTGGTCTCGGCGGATTTGCGCGGCGGCTTCGGCGGTCGGGCAATCCCCACCCTGTCTCGCCAACCCCGGGCGAAATGCGGGTGGGGCAAACCCTCCAACGCACCGCGGGTGACGCACAGGCGGCGAACGGGGCACGCGTCACAGCGCGGACGGAGGGGAAGGCAGACGACGGCGCCGAGTTCCATCATCGCCTGATTGAAATTGCCGGGAGAGCGCCGGCTGAGCAGTAGCCCGGCGGCATCCCAGATGCGCGGCAGGGATTCGCGAGGCCAGCCGAGAACACGGCGCAGAACGCGTTCGACGTTGCCGTCCACCACGGCGCTGGGCTCTCCGAAGGCAATGCTGGCGATGGCGGCCGCCGTGTAACGCCCGATGCCGGGCAGCGAACGCAGCGATGTGGCGCGGGACGGCAGTTCGCCGGCGTGGTCGCGCATGAGGAGGCGCGCGGCATGGTGCAGCGCCCGGGCACGGCGGTAATAGCCGAGGCCACTCCAGGCGGCGAGGACGTGCTGGAGCTTGGCCGAGGCCAAGGTTTTCACGTCAGGAAAACGGCGCAGGAACTCAGCATAGTGGTCGCGGACGGCGCCGACCCTGGTCTGCTGCAGCATGACCTCGGAAATCCAAATGCGGTATGGATCGCGCGTGCTGCGCCACGGCAGAGGGCGGCAGTGACGCGCGTACCAGCGCAGCAGGGCGGCGCGGAAGAGGCCCAGGTCAGCCGGAACGAGCGTGAGCGGGTTGCTTGGCAAGACGTCGCGCGCATTGTAAAGTCGCGGGCCAGCAAAGTCATCCGACGAGGCGTGGCCCAACTGAGGCAAAGAAATGCTTGCCGAGAGTGTGCCGGGGTAACGCGCTCGCGAGGGAAACTAATTAAGCAGGCCTGGCGCGGTGCTCGCGGGTGGATTTGTCGCCGGCTGAGCGCCATCGGACTGGCCGCTGGAGGCGCCGCTGGACTTCAGCTTGTCAATTTCCTGCTGGTTCTCAGCCAGGGCTTCCTTGGCCTGCTTCACGACTTCGCTGAGGGTGGCAACGCGGTTCTCATCATTGCTGGCGGCAATCTTTTCCTGTAACTGCTTGATGATCTTTTCCAGACTGTCGTGCTCTTTCATCAGTTCCTGGAGCTTGGTTGGCTTCTCGGCGGCCACGGCACCCTTGTCGGCGCCCTTACTGGCGTCGGGTTTGGTACCAGCCGGCGAAGCGGAGACCGCGGGAGAGGAAGCGGGCGGATTGCTGGCCTCCGGACTGGGCGGGATCTCGTCATTGGTGACCACCCGTTTGGCCTTCGAGGCAGACTTTTGCCTGGCAACGTCGGCCAGCGACAGTTGGCTTGACTGCGCCCACATCATGGCTCCCGCTAACCAGCAGAACAGCGAAGCTGCTGCGTAGACTAGAACAGTTGTCCGCTTCATCACGCTCTCCTCCCGCACACACGAATAGGTGACAGTGCGCGTGTTAGTACACTAGCGGTCGAAGGCTCACGATCTGCAGCCCATTGGGGCTCAAGACGGGCACGTAAGGAACTTTCGCAAGCATATCGTCGGCCCAACAGTGGTTGTACTGAATGCCATTGCCGCCGCCGCCGTTCCAGTTCGCGGTGGGTGAGTTGAGGGTGCCTCCCGAGGTGTTAGCAACGAAAACCGATCCATTAATCTGCCCGTTTCCGCCGCCGTTCATCACTGAAGCCCCGGCGCCGATGACCAGGATCAGACCATTCCAGGAGTAATTGCCACTGAAGGTTAAGGTGCCGGTAACCACCAGAATTCCGTAGCCGGTGGTGGGGCCCATATCAAAGTCGCCATTCACCACGTTGATGGCGGGATTGGCCGCGGTTCCTTGGTTGATGCTGGCGGGATTGCTGCCGTACACGTTGGTTGCCACTGAGGTGACCGCGCCGACGAAGGAGTCCAGATCGGTGGCTGTCATGGAACCCAGGTTCGCGTTGTGCACGTCGGGAGCGGAACTCGCTCCGATGTAGTTATTGGGCTTGCCCAGATCACTGATCACGGTGTCGACGGCACTGGGGCCGGTGGCGCCGGTGGGATCGTAAATGCCAATCGCATCTTTCGGCGGGTAGGGGGTGGTATTGCAAGACGGGGGAGCGGTGCCACAAGTCGGGCAGTCAGTCCCGATCATATGAAAAGGATTGGAATTGGGCGTGCCGAATGTCGGGTTGGGCCCGATCAGGGTGAGCGCACCGCCCAGTCCAAGAGTGAACTGGGTATAGTTGGCAGCCGTCTCTAGCTGCATCATGGCGCGGGCGCCGGTGGGAGTGACGGCGAGAGCAGTCAGCAGATAAACCTGCCCAAAGTAGGAGCCCCCCGCTCCCACGCTTGCCACCGCAGCAGCACTCGAACCTCCGCCACCGCTGATGGTGACAGTGGGTGGGCTGGCCTGGGAGTATCCAGTGCCCCCATTCGTTATCTGAATCCCGGCTACACCGAAGCTGGGAGTGATGGAGGCGGTACCGGTGGCCTGTACGCCGCCACAAGACGACAGCGGAGTACAAGGCGGAGCGATAATCAGTGTCGGATCAGCCGTATATCCGCTGCCGTTTCCTCCTACCGGAATGATAAGGGAGGAGACAGCTCCCGCACCACCGCTTGCGGCCAACGTCGCCGTAGCCGACGGAGTTCCGCCCACTGGGGTGGCTCCCGAAAACGACACTGCCGGGGGGTGCCCGACCTGGTACGAGCCACCCGTGGTGACCGGAATCGTGCTGATCTGAATGCCGTAGGTCGGCGTGATGGTCACCCCTGAGCAGGGCGAAGCGACGCTGAAGGTGGTGGGAACGGTGGAATAGCTGCCTGGGTTGGTGGACGCACTCACGGTAAGAGAGTCCGCATGGCTGCCGCTGGAGACGGTAGCCCCCGCAAAGGCAACCGTTCCCGTCCCATTCGTGGCGGTGATCGCTGCCGGCCCTAAGTGCTTATCGTTGCAGCTTCCACCGGCAGTCACAGAATAAATGCAGGAATTGCCGGTCATGGTTGCCGAGGCAGTCGCGCCTGGTGGGTTGAAACTAACGGTCGGTTTTGAGCCTATTGCATAGCAAGCCGGTTTCGTTGGACTGCTCCAACTCACCGACTGGACCGGGAGGGTGGTGTTCAGGCTGGCGTTCACCGCTGCGCCGCTGCCGTTTCCGTCCGTTGGAGTAATGGTGATGGCGGGCACGCTGCTATACCCGGCGCCCGGATTAGTGAGCGTGACGCTGGTGACCCCGGAGGGCAGTTCGAAGATGGTTGCGGTTGCCGTCGCCCCCGACCCTGGGCCGCTGAACGACACGGTAGGGACTGAAGTGTAGCCGGAACCGGAAGCGGTCACGGAAACGTTGGTCACGGTGCCACTCGGCGGGGTGCAGTCGGCGTGGAACCCGGCAGCCTTTTGCTGTTCCCGGCTGCCGTTCCAGCACACTTGCGTGCCGGTGCCGGTACCCACTGTGACCGGGGTCATGTTGTCGGCCTTGAGGTGGATGCGCACCCACTTGTAGGTCAAGGGGATTTTGTGGCCGGCGGCATCCTGGAGCTGGTAGGCGGTCTCGAGCGTGGCTGCGTCTCCTGTTCCGGTGGCGCCAGTATTGGTTGTCTTCGAGCTGTTGTCGTACCACGCGTACCACGCGCTGCCGGAAGGGACCGAGGCCGAAGTTGCCGGGCAGGGCACGCCCGGCGTTCCCGCCGTTACCCCCAGGTTGTTGACGAAGTAAGCCTCCTGGCAAAGTTCGGTGTCGAAGTACTTGTTGGTGGGGTCCCAAGGGGCAACAGTTTCGCCGGGCGAAGGGTTGAGGATGTAAAGCACGTTGCGGGCCGAGGTCGAAGGCAGGGCGGTGGGAACAATGTTCAACCCGCCGAAAGACAGGTTGGTGCCTTCGCCGAGATCGCCGTTCAAGGGATGAACGCGGTCGCGCGCTTCCTGCAGGCCACCCAGGGCGCCAAAGAACGCGCCTTGCTTGTCGCGATAGTTAACGCTGATCGATGTCTCCGTGTCCGATGAAAACAGCATGGCGATGGCGATGCCGGAGAGCAGCAGCAAGGCAAAGATAGTGAGGAACAGCGCCACTCCACGTTGTGCGCCGTGCTTTCCTCTGCGTGGCATGTGTCGTTCGCGCATCATTTGCACCCCATAACCGTGCCTGTTGTGGCGGGATAGGCGACGGAACAGTTATTCAGCCGCACCGTAGAGAGCAACGCCAAAGTGGGCTTCTGATGCGTTTGCAGGTCCTGGTGCGGCGATTGGACCTTCAGCGTGACCGAGACCGAGTTGATGTTGGCCATGGCATTGTTGGTGATGTCGATGGGAAGCGCCACGGCGGTGCCGTCGGCGTAGTAGGCCTGGAAAATCGGGTCCGACGTGGTGCCGTTGAGCACGTGCTGGACTTCGGTTTGATCGGATTCGCCCTGGCCGGTCAGAGGATCCCCCGAAACCTTGGGCGTCTCGCTCCGCACGACGCACGGGCAATCCGCACCGGTCGCGACCAGCTTGTAATGGATGACAGAGACATTTCCGCTGCCGTCGATCGACGATTCAAACCACAGCTCGCCTACATCCAGCTTCACCAATCCGACAGCTTCCTGCGGGCTGTCCGCCGCCGGGCTGACGGGATCTGCGTCAAAATTGCGGGTGTTGGGGTAGCCGGAGACGCGCAGGTCGCGCGACATCTGGTCCATGAACTGGCGAGATTCCTGGAACAGGTCCATCTTCGCCGCTTGAGAACCCGAAGATTTCTGGCCTTGAATAATCTGGCCGAAAATCGCGCCCATGATGACGGTGGTGATGGCGCAGGCGACCAGCATTTCGATCATGGAGAACCCGGCTTGGCGCTTCCGATTCATACTCTCTCTCTCTTCCTGTCAACTTATTGCGGTCCCACAAACGTCCGGAAAGTGACCGGCAAAGCGAAAGTAAAACGCCCCGTAGTCATGCCTTGGGGCCGCGCCGCTACCGTTACCAGGTAGGTGTTGACTGAAACCTGGGTGACGTTCCAGCGCACGTCGTAGGTAGCCTGCGTTCCGGCTTCGCCGCCGCCATTGCAGACGACGAAATTCATGTGGTACCCGGAGGGCGGACTCGCCTGTGTGAAATCAATGCCTGACCCGCTCAGGTCAGCGCCGCCGGTGTTGGTGTTGATGGTCCAGGTGGTTGGCGTCGAGGCGCAATCGGTCATTTGGGACGGCCCCCCGCGCGCCAGCACCGCCGTGATCTGCTCGATGACCGACTGGGAAAGCATGGTTGCAGTGGTGTCCACCCGGCTGCGGCCGTTATTGCCGATTGCGGTCGCAAACAAGGCCGTGATCGAAAGCAGCCCGAAAATCAGGATGAAGCCGGCGATCATCGCTTCCAAAATCGTGAACCCGGCTTGCCGCTTACGTCTCCGCGCTTGCAGGATTTTGCTCACAGACTTCCTCGCTAGTTTTTCCACGCGCCACCGTCCCAATACCAAGCTTTCATCCGGCCGGCGGGCGAAACGCACATGGCCGCCCACGCCGTGCTCATGTTCATGCTGCCCTGGTAGGTGAAGTAGTACGCGTATGACTGGTTGCTGGAGCAGCTACCGCCGCTGTACAGACAGGGGGTACCCATTTGATTGAAGTAGGTGTCGTCGGTTGTGTCGGGCGAGATCGAAGAAGAGCCACACGCCGCGGCATCCAGGGGCTCGGGAGCGGTTCCCGACGGCGCGTCTACTTTGGCGAACCTCATTGGCAACCAAAGCTGGGGCGCTGATGTCGTGAGCCCGCTCGGGCTGATTCCGTTGTCCACGTATGCCACCCAGTTGTTGTTGCTGAGCTGGAAACGGACCCGCGTAATCTTGTTCTGTTTCACCGCCAACGCGCGACTGTTCTGATACAGGGTGGAGAGACTGCCCATGCCCTGTCGCAGCCGAGTATTCGCCACCACCGTGATCATTGAGGGAACGGCAACGGTGGCCGCAACCAGGACCATGGCGAGCACAATCATCAGCTCCAGCATGGAGAAGCCGGCCACCCGCAGTGATCGCAGCCGCGGGGTCCTGTCATACCGATGAACTGTTTTCCTTGAGCTCCTCATCGAAGTTCTCCGGGAATAACGGTGGTACGTGGCTCGCCACAACAGAGCACGGTGTAACTACTTGAGCCATTGGTACCGCTCATCGCATCATCCTCTTCCTGCGCACGACCGCCCCACGAGGGCAGCGCGCCTGGCTGTCGAATGTTGTGCCACGGCTGCCTTGCAGCCGGATAATTGGGGGAGGGGGAGCGAAACATTTACAGGATTCCACGGGAAATCGGTCGCAACTAGATAACGGAAGGACAGCTACGTTGGTCACCCGGGCGGTGATCTGGGCAATCGGCGTGGCAGTTAGCTGCCTGCGAGGTTACTTTCGGAATGCGCCACCATCACTATTTAGGCGGGCCTTGCGCGGAGGTCGCGGGCAGAACAGTCGGCGGTTGAGCGGCAGCGGACTGGCCGCTTGCGGCGTCGCTGGCCTTCAGTGCGTCAATTTCCTGCCGGTTCTCAGCCAGGAGTTCCATGGTGTGCTTCATGACGTCGCTGAGGGCAGCAATGCGGTCCTGATCATTGGTGGCGTCAATCTTCTCCTGCATCTGCTTGATGATCTTCTCCAGACTCTCGTTCTCGTTCATCAGTTCCTGGAGCTTGGTCGGCTTCTCGGCGGACGCGGTGCCCTTGTCGGCGTCTTTGTGGACGGCGGGCTTTGTCCCAGAACCGGCTGCCGCAGCTGAGGCCGCGGAGGAGGAAGTGGCCGGATTGTCGGCCAGCGGGCTGGGCGGGATCTCGTCGTTGGTGACCACTCTCGTAGCCTTGGCGGTGGGCTTCTGCCTGGCAACGTCGGGGAGCGACGGTTGGACAGACTGCGCCCACATCATGGCTCCCGCGAACCAGCAGAACAGCGAAGCTACCGCGCAGACCAGAACAGGTATCCGCTTCATCGCACTTCCCTCGTATGGTCCCTTAGCTTTGAGTTCGCGATTATCGACCTCGCGCTCATCAGAATCTCCCTAGCGAAATGGGGGCAACCGGCGTCGCGAGCTACCAACCTATCATCTTCACCTCGCGAAAATCGGACGGGGTGAACGATTCCAGACGCCCGTTTTTGGCGACTAGGATGAATGCGCCCTTCGCGTCCTGAGGGTCTACCACAACAAGGAGCCCATCTGCGCTACTGGGCAAGTCCGCTTCACTGGAAGCCGGGTCCCAGTTCACGTTTTTCAATTCCTCGTTGGAAACGCGGGCGATGGCGGCGAGCTTTTCGTAGCGCGCATCGTAGACCAGCTTTCCGTTGAGCAGGACGCAAATGCGTTTAGAGTCATCTACACCTTGCAGGACGTATACCGACTCGCTGTCCTCCGGCAAGCTCGAAGGGTGGAGGCGTAGCGGGAACAGTGGTCCCTCACCTGAATGCGGTGGTCCGGCAGGGAGGTCGGCGGCATTGGCCAGCCGCCAATTCTGGACCCGGGGAATCAGAACCGCGTCGCGGTAATCCATGGCCGATCCATCCCCCAGGGTGATGGCGCTCATGGTCTGCAAATCCTGCTGCGGGAGGGGGAAGCCGGCGACGGCGATGAGAACGCAGCCGACGGCAATCGCTATGGCAACCTTCGTGCTCCATTGCAAGCGGCGCGGGTTGTTGGGAACCGAGCGCGGGTGAGTCTCCCCTGGCAACTCCGCAATCCTGGCCGCGAACTGGGCCATGGCGTCCAGGTAGGCCGTAAGCCTAGTCGACAGATCGTCCGGCACCACCGGCAAACTCAACTCGATCCCACCGTCGCCCACGGACAGGAAAGCCGCGCCTGCCTTGCACAATGTTCTCAATTCCTCAACGGAGTTGGTCAAACGAAAACTCCGCGCGTCTGCATGGTTCTTGAAGCGGAATACGTAAGCTGCGTCCAGATACGGATCTCCGATGCGGAGGGGCACGCCGCTCAGGTCGCGGGAGGCGGCGCTGCAAGGCGTGGCAGACAGAGTCAGTTGAACCGGAACCTGCATCGTCAGGCGTAGTTCAGGGGAAAAGTCCGATCGCGAAAAGCGAATTACGATCGGTTTTCCGCGATGCTTTCCGCGCAGGAGAAGATCGCCCTTGTCCCGTCTGGCAGACTTCTTCCAACGCAGCGGAAGCGCCTTGACTCGCGCAAGTATGTCCCAGTATCCGGCCCAAGTTCGCAGCCTCGATGCCTGATAGGCAACTTCCCAGATCAAGGCGGCGGCGCACAGGCACAACACGGCAATGGGCAACAGGCTAGTCACGGCGCTCCGGATTCGATCTCAAAACTTGTTCCAATTGAACCAACTAACGTGGAACTTACTTGCGCTTGCGGTGCTGCTTCCTAACGCCTGATCGTAGTGGAACTTGGCGCCCCCGCTCGCGGTCACTGACTTGGCAATGATAGAACCATACCAGTCGTTGCTTCCGCTGACCGTGACCGGGGCATTGGGAGCGTTAACTATCGCGTAGGTGGCCGAAGAACCCGATAACGGAAAGTTGCCAGTTCCCGAGTAGTTGATCTGCAGGTTAGAGGGGACTCCGCTCGAATTACTCAGCCAGCTACCACTTGCCGTAATCGGGCTGCTAGGAGAAGTGAACACAATGCAGACCTTGCCGGAGTCCACGGCAAAGGCGAAAGATCCGCTCGTGGTCAGGCTGTAGAAGTTGTAGACGTTGCAACTGCTGCTGCCGCCTGTCAAGTGGACCGTCGCCGTACCACTGCTGATCAGGGCGTTGTAGGTACCAGGGTTCAACGTGATATTCCCGCCCGAGCCTGAACAACTACCAGCCGGGAATTTTGAGCAGCCACTGCCCAGAACGATCGACGAGCTAGTGGGAGTGCCGGTCGGAGCCATTGGGGGCGGGGGTGTCCATGCCGCCGAAAGGTGGGTCACCCCGTTGTCAATGCTTCCGCTGCCGCTCCAGTTGTAGGAGTTCGCGGGGCAGGCGCCCTTGCTGGCTCCGAGCGGGCTGGAAAAGGCCCCGTGGATGGTGACACCGGGAGAGCCGCTGGCCAGAAGGCTTCCGTTTGTGCCCATATCACCGCCGGAATTGGCGCGGGTGGCAGCGTAAGTTCCGTTGTCCGAGTTGAAGCTGTCCGTGGTCACGTTGCCGCTGAAGGTCAGCGCACTGCACGCCGTCGACGTCGCAAAAACGGCATAAGCCGGCGTGGAACTAACCACCCGCTCGATTCTCTCCCTCACGGACACCTTCGCCGAGCGCACGCCGGCTATGCTTCCGGTGGAATTGATTTCCCATACCTGCGCGGGCGGGGTACCGGCTGTCTGGGAGATCAGCGTGGCGGTCACGGCAAACGTAGCCCCCGACATGTTCGGCACGGACTGGTTGGTCAGAGCGTTGGCAAAGTTGGTCTTGATCGTCGTGTCCGGGTAATAAGCGGTGGTGGCGCCATCGGCGGTCAGGATGATCGCGTGACCGGAGGTGTCCTGCACCGGATTCGTGCCGGTGAATCCCGAATAGCTAGTAGGCGCCGTGTACATTGTGGAGTCGTCGTTCGGATTGGCGAGCCAAAGCGCAGCCCGTTGCGCACCCGCTTCCGCCGCGTAGCGGGCTTGGGTCATGACACGGTAATTCGTGGTCGTCCAGATTTCTGTCTGCGTAGTAGAAATCAGTGACGCCGTCAACGCGGACAGCGTCAACAAGATCAGGAGGGCCAGGATCAGCGCCACTCCTCGTTCGGACTTCCTGCGCTTACGGCTAATCCCGCCGGCGTTGCCAGCAATCGGCTTGTCATTCCCGTGGCGTTCGCCATATCAATGCCTGCCAAAATGTTACGCGGCGAAAGGTTCAGGAACGACTTCGTCATCTGGATGTAGGCGCCGGATTGCATATCCCTGTACGGAGTTTGCACGGTAATCGTGAATGCGACGCCGGGGATGAATGTGGAACCGCCGGCGGTCACGCTGGATGCGTACTGGAAGCAGGCGGTTCCGCCTGGATTCGGATACACATTGTCCACCAGGACGACACCAGGGTTGATGGAGGCCAACGCGCTATAAGGAGTCACTGAACGGGTTAGCGTGTGTGAAGTTGATGCGTCGCAAACGTATTGCACCTGGACCAGGGACCCGTCCCCATTAATGTCGCCGATGATCGTCAGCGTCGTGGCGGTCGACGAGCTTAAGATACCTTGGGGATAAACGCCGGTGCCATTGACCGCCGCCCCCGCCTGGCCGATCTCCTGGCCCATGAGTTCGGCCGCGCTGCGGACGCCAGCGTGCATGTTGGCCCTGGCTTGCGTTGAGGTATAGGACTTTTGAGAATAGCCGAGGGCGGCGATGGCCGCGCCAGCCACGACGGTCATGACTGCCACGCTGGCCAGTAACTCCAGCAACGAGAAGCCAGCGCTGGCAAGCCTTTTCCGAGATCGAATACCCCTCTTCATTGCAAGTTCACCTTGTAGCAGGACAGCGTGGTGCGAGCCGCCGCGAAGGATGCCCCGTTTGTCCGGGTCGCCGCAGCAACCACGGTGATCGTCTTCACCCGAGCCGTTGAATCGGTAGTGATCCGCCACACCCGGATGTAAACGGCGCCAGTAGAACTGGTTGACAACGTGCCTGTCGAATTGAGGTAGTCCACGTAACTCGAGACCGGAGAGCCGGCGTTCAATCCCCCTACAGTGGCGCTGGCCGCCATCGTTCCCCCTAAGCCGGTTCCCCCCGTCGCGGCGGCAGGATAGGTCCGCGTGTCAGTCGATCCGTCGTTGAAGGTGAGCGCCATCAGCGATTCCATTTTGTCCTGTGCATACTCCGTAGTGCGCGTGGCGTTCTCGCCTTGGTTGGCGTTCTGCAGGACCGAAACGCTAAGCAGACCCATGAGCCCCACCACCCCCACCAACAGGATGGAGGTCGCGATCATGGTTTCCAGGAGCGTCACTCCCGCCTGCCACCGACGGTGGGACGCGCGCATGAGATAGAGATTCATTTCACTACCCGCCATCCGCTCGCTTGGTATCTCCAGGTTGCGATTCTGCCGTCGGCATACACCGTTATCGCCCGATAATTGCCTTGGCCATCCGTCAGATAAATCGCGTTGTTGCCGGTCGCCGCCCCTGCGTTGTCTACGGGATAACCCCGCGAATTGAAGATGACCGGTGAAGTCTGCGCAATGGAAGACTGCGGCTGAGCAGCGGCAGAGATTGAGCCGTAGCTGAAGCTCATTCCTGGAGACAGTCTTAGCAGGGGTCCGTCAATAATCCAGTTACCGGCAGTGCTGCAACCGCTGGTGCATAGCTTAGCCTGGTAGGTTGAAGCGCTGGTATTGAAGGCGAGTTGGCCATTAGCGAAATTCGCTGCGGCTCTCATTCTGGCCAACGACAACTGACTCGAGAGCGCGGCTGTGTCCCCCAGCAGACGGTAGGTGCGCACCAGGTTCTGCGCTGAGGGAATCGCAATCGCCGCAACCACCATGCTCAGAGCGAGGACGACCACTAACTCAACCATCGAAAAGCCATCGGCCTCATTGCCCTGCTTACCCATATGAACGCCGTGAGTATTTAGAGGGTATTTCATAAATGGTGTTCGACAATCTCAGCAGCCGGCCCGTAGCGGTTAAAACCGCATCCGTTGCGGCGCCGAGCGGCGCGGCTGAAGCCGCGCCCATTCCAGTAACCATTTCTGCAACACGCTCCAGCCCTCGGTCCCTCTTTCGTCCAAAAGGATCTTCCGCAAATTGCCCGAAGCATACCAGACGAATAAGAGCGCGAAATACATTACCGCCGTACCTGTTTTCCGTGGAGTCTTGTAAATGTTTTCGCACCCCTGCCACTAATATCCGGCTGCCCGGCAACCGTGACACAACATTCGACAACCAAAGCCCGCTGTCCAAGCGGGGTGGGTAGTGGTCTCCGCTGTTGCCACGATCGTAACGGCGAGCTAACCAGCCTCGCAGCGGACGCAAGCGCAACTAGATGACAGGAGGACAACGACATTGGTCACCCGGGCGAGCGACCTGGGCAATCTTGGAATCTAGCTGCCGGCGAGCTTACTTTCGGAGTGCGCCACCATCACCCATCCCTTCTTCAACTGCTGCCAGACGCTCAGGGTCGAGGCGGTGGAGGGTTGGCCTGCCCACTGCGCCTGCAGGGTGCAGGTGACGACCATGTCGGCGCCGTTGAGGTGGGAGTTGCACTCGCTGAGGGAAAAATCGGTAAGCGGCGCTTTCTGAAGATCGCGCAGGAACGCGGCTCGGTCGGTGGTTCCGCCGGGGCCGGTTCCGGCGAAGGTGTCGGCGACGTGTCTGTCCACCTCGGCCCAATTCTTTGCCTGCACGTCCTGCCAGAACAGCTTCTCGATCTGCTCGCCGCCGGTGGCGCCGGTCCAGCCAGATGCCGGCTTGCTCCACATGTTGCAGGCAAGTGTAGAGGCGAGTAAGAGGACGATGAGGGCGAGGCGGTTGGACATGGGCGCGATTGTAGAGGGCGCAGGGCTCACGGCACAAGACAATCAATTCCCGGATGCCCATTTCCAGCCCAAAACAATTGCCAACTCGGCCCGCATGGCCGGCCTATCAGTACGGTTCGACGTTACTACTTCGCGCGGTCACTGTTTCTTCTCCGGGATCTTCATACCCGCGTAGGCCGCAGAACTGATGCCCATCAAGCCAAGAAGACTGGGGTCGAACTGCGGCATGGCCAAGGTGTCGTAGACAGTCACAATGAAGATGATCATCAGCACTATGCTCCACAGTCCGAATTGCACGCGGTGCAGGCTAGCGCCGGCGTCGGTAGACAGCAGATCCGGGAAAATACTCTCCGTCTTCGAGACGGTTGTTCCCTTGCCCCCGGCTGCCTTGTCCTTTTCCTTTTCCTTATCGACGACGGCGGCGGTAGCGTAAGTACCGGCGGATATTCCTAAAATCGCCAATATGGTGCGCGGGATTTCGGTGTTGTACTCGCCGGTGATTAGCCAAATGAAGAGATAGGCATAAACCACCAGCAGGGTCCACACTGCGATCTGCGTGCGCGACAGGCTGTAGGCCCGCTCCGGTGGAGCGATGTTTACCTTCTCACCGTGCTCGTCCACCGGAGGCGGTTCCTTGTCTCTGAGGGCCCCGGTCCTGCGAGCGACAACAAGAAAGCCAATGCCGAGGACTACCGCCACAAGGAGGAAGAGGCCGAGGCGTATACCGCCGAGACGGACAAATTCCGCCTTATACGTGGAAGGCAAAGGTGGCCCATTGATCAAGCCGAGGCTGACGGGCACCTCTTTGCGCTCTTTGCCCAATCCTCCCAACAGCTTCTTCCAACTTTCCTTGCCCCTTTCGCTCGATAGGTCACGGGTTATGGGAAAGGTCAACCGGAAGGTGACTACGCTATCTGGGCCCTGGTTTTTCTCCTCCGGGTCGCCTGCGCCAGGAGGCAGTAGCTCGTCGGTTTGACGCTCGACGACCGGATGTGTGCCGGGCAGAGGCTGGCCGTCGAGGAAGAGAATGAGATCGGTGACTTCCGGTGCGCCTTCCTCATCCATCAACTCGTGGGTGGTGGTCACATCAAAGCCGATCTTGCCTCCAATGGCGATTTCCCCATTCTGACGAGGATGGGTTGTGCATTCGGCGGTCTTCTTGCCATCGCCGGCATCATTCAGTTGGACCATGCACGCAATGTGATAGACACCGTCGGCCCGCTGAGCCAGCGCGGCCAAGGAGGAGCCGATCAGGAAGGACAGCAACAACCAATATTTCGTCTTCATTGTCCGAACTCCGTCCTAGGGTGAAGGGTTCCAATCTTCCAAAGCCTTCCACCCGGTGGTCTTGGTGCAATTTCCCGATTGGCATACGAAAAAAGACGCGATGGGGTGGATCTCCCACAAAGAGAAGCGCCTGGGATTGCCACCCGCTTTTCCGGTTTTCTGCGTATTCGGTTGATGCTCGCTATCAAAGAACAGCCGGCCCCGTATCTTGACGGGCAACTGCTGCGACTGGATCTTTTTCAGCTTGTCGAGATTCCAATCTTTGTTTCTGCGGTGAGGGTTCTGCGGGATCATCTCGACCACTACACCTTCGGTCTCATCGCCATTCTTAGCGGGTGTAATGTTGATGTGGTAATCATTGCTGGGCTCATCCTTGAACTTGCAATTCACCGATTCGCCGGTGTTCGGATGTGGCGGTAATTTGGTGGCAGCAATGAAGCCAACCAACTCGACGAAGTCTCCTTCGCTGAAGTTCCCGCTTGCCGCCTTCAGACCCGAAAGCACGATCTTTCGCGGCGCCCCTTTCATGGAGTGGTAGCTGGAAACCTTCTCCCCTTTGACAACGATGGCGCCATTAGCAAATTTGCTATCCACATCGCCCTGCAGGTCCTTGAGGTCGCTGAAGCTCACGACGGCCGGGCTGCCGTTGGTCGCTGTCGTCCGTTTCTGGGTGTTGGTTGCCGCCAGCGGAGAGCCGGGTTTGGAACACCCAATCGTCGGACATGAGGCAAGGGTCTTGAAGGAGCACTTGACGGCAGTGTCGGCCCGGACATCGAGCGCGGAAAGAGCAAACAAGGCAGCGGCAAACAGAAAAACCTTCGTATGCATAACGAGCCCCTCTCCTGGGATACGCACGCCAATGAGGACTTATACCTTGGGGAAGTCGCGGCACTCCGAGCCCGGCCGATGACTACACAAGTTGCACCATACACGATCAGGTGACGCTGACGGCAGACGCGACCAAAGTTCCCGACGGGCGACTCGCCCGCGGCAACGTCGCCACACAGTATAGGCTAGCGTTCGCTCATTACTCACTCACAAGGAATCTGGAGTCTGTTCCGAAAAACGAACCCAGCCATGTGATCTCCTTATTTCTGATAGAGGTCACCCAACAGGGAGTCCTGCCGGTTGGCCGCCAAATTTCCAGAAACGGAACACTATGGGTTTGAGCGTTGAGCCTAATCGGCGGAGCCGCAGCCTCCGCACGAAACCACTTGCTCCTTGACCGCGTGCAGTGGTTTGTCCAGCGGCACGGAATACTGCTTCTCGATCTTCTCGCGGAAAGTGGGGCCGGAGTTGTAGGCGCAGAAGGGATAGATGAGGCCGTTAGGGGCGGCGTAATGAATGACGCAGCGCTTCACGCGCTCGACGTCGTAGTTGTACAGGTCCATGAAGTGCATGCCGGCGACCAGCAGCGTGCGGTAGGTATATTTGCCGTCCATGCCGTCGCGGCCGAGCTTTTTGTCGGTCATGCCCTGCAAGGTTTGCAGAAACTTGGTAAAAGTCAGTCCCGGCGGCGCGAATTGCGGCTTGAAGTGGCGTTGCAGCGAGCTCCACGCCTTCACCTTGGTAAAGATCTGCAAAATCGAGCGGCGCGTGGTGCGCGAGTACTCTTCCATGTCCTGCAACATGGCGCCGACATCGACGAACCGCGTTATCGGTACCGCGGTTTTGGTCTTTTCATCGATGAACAGGTACGTACCCATGGAGCAGTGCGGGTTGCAGGTGAGCGTCGGCACCTCCTCGCCGCGCATGGCGGAGGCCAGCCGCGAGAAAGGCGAAACGCAAGCCAGCGGGAAGAAATCCTGCAGCGGCTCGAAGATGCCGGTCTGATCGGCCATGGCATGGGCCCAGTCACCGAGGGTGAAGCGCTTGGCTTCCAGTTCATTGCGGTTGATGCGCCCGGTGAAAGCCACGGGCTGGAAGCTGATGCCGGAGACGCAGTCGATGTTGTCAATCGCCATGCGCACGATATCGCCAATCTGGTGATCGTTGACGCCGCGCACGATGGTGGGCACAAAGACGATCTTGATGCCCGCCTCGCGGCAGTTCTTGATGCACGCGACTTTTTTCTCCATCAACGATGCGCCGCGCGTGCGCCGGTAGATGTCGTCACAGATGCCGTCGAACTGCAGATACAGGGTGCTCAGGCCGTGCGCCTTGGCTTTGAGCGCGAACTCCAGGTCGGCCAGCATGATGCCGTTAGTCGCGGCCTGGATATGCGAGAAGCCCATATCGCGCGCCATCGCGCAGATTTCCATGAACTGCGGATGGATGGTGGGCTCGCCGCCGGAAAACTGCACCACGCGCCCGGCTACCGGCTGCTCGTCGCGCAGCGCCTGCAACATGCGGCGGACGTGGTTAATGTCGGGCTCGTAGAGATAACCCTGCACGTTGGCGTTGGCGAAGCAGACCGGGCAAGTCAGGTTGCAGCGGTTGGTGAGATCGACGTTGGCGAGCACGGTGTGCGAGATGTGCATCGAGCACAGGCCGCACTGCTCCGGGCAGCGCGTGGCGTTGGCAATGGCCGGATTCTTGACCCCGCGGTTGTCGCCGAAGTGCCAGTTCTCCATCTTCAGATAGAGCTTCACGTCGGGAGAGATCAGGTCGCGGAAGCGCCCGTGCGCGGCACAAGACTTCTCCATGTAAACCTTGCCGCTGTCCTCGAGCAGCGTCGCCTCGATCAACTCGCTGCAATCCGGGCACAGCGACTGGGTCGTGCGCGGCAAGCCTTTTTGCACCGGGACGATCGGCGAGCCGGAGTAGGTGGTCTGCGGCTGCGCGATCTTGAAGTCCGGGCGGCGGCCGGGCAGGAACGCCGGTTTCGGCGATGAGGGCAAGGTCTGTGTGCTCAAAGCAGGGGCCTCCTCGATTGGCTGGTCCTCGGTGCGTGCCAACAGAGGCACACTTTCGGTGACTGCCTGATTAGAACCCCGGCGGGAACAAATCCCCAAAAGCACTCCAATGCGGGCCTGAGCCGTTTGCTGCAGTGAGGCGCCGTTCACACCGAGAAAACGACCGGGAGGGAAGGTTCGTCACGCATGGATGTGAGGCGGATCACAAAGAAGCAGTCGGCTGTCAGCTTTCAGCCAGCGCACCAACCCGTTGCTATACTCCATAACTCCACTATGCACCGACAAGAATTCGCGCGTTGCGCCGCATGGCCGATACTCGCCGTTCTCCTTTTGGCGCTTGCCGTTACCGGCCAAAACGTTACTCCCAACCTGTATTCCGGAATGCGCTGGCGGATGATCGGCCCATTCCGCGGCGGGCGCAGCTTGACTGCCGCCGGCCTGCGCGGGCAGCGCGACGTCTACTACTTCGGCGCGGTGGGCGGCGGAGTGTGGAAGACCACCAATGGCGGGCGAACCTGGCAGCCGATTTTCGATGCGCAGCCGATTGCCTCGATCGGATCGTTGGCGGTGGCGGCATCGGACGCCAACATTATTTATGTCGGAAGCGGCGAGGCTTCCATCCGCTCCGACATATCGTTCGGCAACGGGGTTTACAAGTCCACCGATGCCGGGAAAACCTGGACCCACATCGGCCTGGAAGACACGCGCCACATCGGCCGGGTGCTGATTGATCCCAAAGATCCCAACATCGTTTTCGTCGCGGCGCTTGGCCATGCCTACGGGCCGAATGCGGAGCGCGGCGTCTTCCGCAGCAGCGACGGCGGTCGCTCGTGGCAGAAGGTCTTCTACAAAGACGAGAACACGGGCGCCATTGACCTGGCGTTCGACCCGGAAAATTCGAAGATCGTCTACGCCACGTTGTGGAATGCGCACCGCCCGCCTTGGAGCACCTATGCGCCGATTCAAAGCGCGGGCAGCGGTTTATACAAGTCAACCGATGGCGGAACCACCTGGACGCAGATCAAAGGCAACGGCCTGCCGGCAGCGGACTGGGGGCGCGCCGGGATTGCGACGTCACGCGCGGTGGTGTATTTGCTGCTCGACGTGTTGAAGGGTGCCGAGGGTGGCCTGTACCGCTCCGACGATCGCGGCTCGACCTGGCGGCGCGTCAGCAATGACAAGCGCATCTTCGGGAGGCAATGGTACTTTGGCGAGATCACTGCCGATCTTCACGACCCCGACGTGGTTTATATCCCCAACGTGGCGCTCTACAAGAGCAGCGATGGCGGCAAGACGTTTGCTGCACTCAAGGGCGGGCCCGGTGGCGACGATTACCACTTCCTGTGGCTCGATCCCGACGATGCGGCGCGCATGATCGTGGCCAGCGATCAAGGAACGATTGTCAGCGTGGACGGTGGCAAGACGTGGACGGCGTGGTTCAACCAGCCGACGGCGCAGTTCTACCACGTCGCCACCGACAACCAGTTTCCGTATCACGTGTACGGCGCGCAACAGGACAGCGGCACGGTGGCGACCACCAGCCGCAGCGATTACGGATCGATTACTTATCGCGACTGGTATTCGGTGGGAGGAGGCGAGGCGGGATACATCGCGCCCGATCCGGCCGATCCCAACACCGTCTATGCCGGGGACACCTACGGGCGGCTGTTTCGCTGGGACAAAATCACGGGCCAGTCGCACGACATCTCGCCGACCGCTGTAGAAGAGTGGACCACGCCAATCACGGCGAAAAAGCTACGTTTTACCTGGACATCCCCGGTAGTGTTCTCGCCGCAGGACTCGCACACGCTCTACATGGGCGCGCAATACGTGCTGCGCTCGACCGATCGCGGAAATTCGTGGCAGAAGATCAGCCCGGATCTGACGGGATGCGATGTAACTAAACCAAGTCATGTGGGTAACTCGAGTGATGGAGCGCGTTCGCCCTCGAACGCGAACGAGCCGGTTACGACGCAGAACGCCGCTTCGCGCTGCCATGGCGTGGTGTACACGATCGCGCCGTCGCCGCTGGACGCGAATGTGATCTGGGCGGGCACGGATACCGGGCGGATCTGGCTGACGCACGATGGCGGGAAGACATGGAACGATGTGACCGGCCACGATCTGCAGCCGTGGAGCAAGATCAGCATGATCGAGGCGTCACATTTTAGCCCCGGTACAGCATACATAGCAGTTGATCGGCATCGGTTGGATGATTACCAAGCGTATGTTTTTCGCACCCTCGATTACGGGCAGACGTGGCGGCAGAATTCGATTTATCACGGCCGACCGTTCAAGAAAGCCAACCCTGACACACCCGGATTTGTAGGCGGTGCCATCAACCTCAGCAATTCGACGCCGACGCCAGGCTACGTTCATGCCGTTCGCGAGGACCCGAAGCGGATGGGGCTCTTATACGCGGGCGCAGAGGGTGGTGTGTACGTCTCACTTAATGAAGGCGAGATATGGTGGTCGTTGCAGCTCAACCTGCCGGTCGCGCCGGTGCACGATCTCGTCGTGCATGACGACGACCTGGTGATCGCCACGCACGGGCGCTCGTTCTGGATTCTGGACGACCTCGCGCCGCTGCGACAAATCACGCCAGAAATGTCGAAATCCGCCGCGCATTTTTTTGCACCGCGGACCGCGATGCGTGTGCGCAGCGACGTCGCCCGCGACACCCCGATTCCCGCCGACGAACCCGCCGGCCAGAATCCGCCCGCGGGCGCAATCTTCGACTACTATCTCGGCGCGCCGGCGAAGGAAATCGCGCTGGAGATTCTGGACAGCACCGGCAAGCTGGTGCGACGGTTCTCCTCCGCCGACAAACCCGTGCCGCCGGAGAGCAACGTCGCTTTCTCAAGTGACTGGTTCGCACCGCCGCCAAAATTGCAGCCGACAGCCGGCGAGCATCGTTTCGTCTGGGACCTGCGCTTTCCCGACCCGCCCAGCCTGCACAAGAATTACGATATCTCGGCGGTGTACGCCGTCGGCGCAGCCGGCCTGCCGCGCGGACCGCTGGTATTGCCGGGCAAGTACGAAGTGAGGTTGACTGTCGACGGTAAGAGTTATTCACAGCCGCTGATGGTGAAGCTTGACCCGCGGTTAAAGGTCAGCACTGCCGACCTGCAAAAGGAGTTCGAATTGGAAACAGAGATCGGTGCGGCGGTGCAGCAGGCGTACGCAGCTTTGGAGCAGCGCGGACAACTCGCGTCGGCAAAGCAGCCTCAGACGCCGGGAGAAGGCAACCCGCTCGCCCGAACGCTCAACAATCTGGCGAGCTTGCTCGAGGTAGTGGACACCGCCGACGCCGCTCCCACCCAGCAGGCGCAGGAAGCGTGGCAGGAATTGCGGGCGAAACTGGCTCAAGAACTTCAGCGCAAATGAGTGCCGTCCCTACGCTACGGGACTCCGGAAGTCGGAAGGCTTGGCCTTTACGACGCCCTCACCGCACCCAGCCAGTTGCCGCGCCGAACCGCAGGTTTTTCTAAACGCATGGGCCGGGGCGAACTTTACGAGTATTACAAGCGCACCGGCATGCTGGAGGTTTACTTCGCACTGTTCCCCGCAGGTTAAGCGCTGGTGAGGAGCACACACCAGCTGTCACCACGTAATCAGGTCAGGCCGCATTAAATCCTTTCCCAACCAAACGGAAGCGCTAATTAGGCACCCCCCACAACAAACGGGAATTTTCACCCGGCAAGATTTCAGCCCCTCCCGTGAAAGTCGTCGATATGCAGAGGCACGGCACGACGATGGCGGATGAGAAAGCGCACGCGAGTGCACCCCCTAGGTACCCGCAAAAGCCGCGATCTCCGAAGTCTATCGTCACAAACTATACGAAAGAACTGCCACACGGTTTTCGACCCTACAAGTGACACACTGAGCACGCCGGTATTCCGGCTACATCATAGCCCCACATGAAGAACGCCGCCTCTAGCGCTCGTAATGGCTGCGTATCGGCATGGAACTTCGCCTCTTTTGAGGAAGCTAATGCGCTGGAGAGAATCCAACTCCCACGAAGATTCCAACGAACGTGCTGGGCTGGACTGTTGTTTACCCACGGAAAGCTGAAATGAGTACAGCTGGGATTCCGTAACTTGTGGGCGTTTTCCCCCTCTTTGGCGGGCAAACATCCCACGCGAAGCAAAGGCGGTACGCACGCTCTGCTAGTCTCTTGACACCACAACGCGACAAGCCACGCCAGTGTCGCAGCAACGCGGCTGTCGTAAATAATAAATTTATCTACGAGCAAAGAGTATGCCTTCGACATCCCCACAGTAAATCGCCCAACGCGGTCGTCTGTCACCTCATCGTCGTCGAGAGAGAGGATGCTCCGCGTGTCCGCTAGGCGCTTCGCTAAACCGTTGCTGTTTGCGTCAAGCCACTTGGCGTTTCCGCTCGTAACCCCGCCCCATTTCATAATGGCCTTGGCCCAATCGCGGGCAGCGACATCTGCCTTCCCCGGGGGGACGACGCTCAATGCGCTCGTAAGGCCATTCTTGAGCACGGTCAACGCCTTATCGTTGTCCATATAACTAGAACCCTGGATGTCACCGTTCCCGCCCGGTGCCTTGAACGAGAACTTCCACTTGTACTTATCACGAGCACCCCACAGCCCGTCAAACGTCACGCTAGCTTTGCGAGGCTCAGAATATTGATGTTTCGGCGTGCTTTTAGTGAGCAGGTTGGAAAGCCAACTGACGAAGTCTAGAACGTCTGACTGGCCTAAATACGCTTGCCGTTGCATTCCGTACCCCCGGGCCTACTTTTGCAGCACCTCAACGCTCCCAGTGTCTCACAACGGGTAGGACCTGAGACGACCTGCGAAGGCCCGTAAACAGCGGGCTTGCACGTCTCATAATTTCGGTCTCAGCACCAGGGGCATGAAATACGGCTATGCCCGCGTCTCGACTCAGGATCAGAACCCTGCGCTACAGTGGAGGTAGTGGACACCGCCGACGCCGCCCCCACGCAGCAGGCGCAGGAAGCGTGGCAGGAATTGCAAGAGAAGATACAGCAGCAGCTTCATCAATAGTAGCTGGAGCGCGTTCGCCCCCGAACGCGTCCTTTTGGGAATTGCCATCGATTTTCGGTAAAGCGGACGTCACAGCCCGGTGCTCTCGCCATAGAATGCCTCAGATGTCTCCAGTCATCGAGCGACGCTCCGAGTACCGGCGAGACCTTCCGCATAAGCAAAACGGTGGAACCACTCTCTTTGTCACGATGACCACCCGAAAGCGCTGGGTCCTGCCGCCCGAGGCGAGGACAATTGTTCTCGACAATTTCCGGCGCGAGCACAACAACCGGGTGTTCTTATACGCCGCAGTTGTGATGCCCGACCATGTGCATGCCTTGTTCGCACCATTGCCGGACCAGACAGGCGAATGTTTTGGCTTGGCTGAGATTATGAATGGCTTGCGCGGGCCCTCCGCGCACGCGATCAATAAGCTCCTGAAGCGTCGTGGACCGGTTTGGGATCGCGACTTTTTCGATCGTCTGCTGCGCCACGGCGAGTTCGAGCGGTATATGGACTACATCTGCTTGAATCCCGTTCGGCGCGGTTTGGCACGTACGGAAGAAGAATATCCGTGGTCGTGGGTTGAGCCTGCGTATTGATGTTCGTCGCGTTCGAGGGCGAACGCGCTCCAGCTCTTCAATCGCGTTCGAGGGCGAACGCGCTCCAACTCAGTCGCCGAGCACCGCCTCTTGCTCTTCGTGCTTGGCGTGACCGTCGCCATTCCCGTTTGACTTTCCGTTTCCATTCCCGTTGGCGGGAACAAGAGTGGTCAGCGGGATGAATCCTTCCGGCTGTTTTTCCTTCAGCACGACTTCCCGGTACATCTTGGCCATCTTTTCGTTATACGCGGGATCGTTCTTCTGCTTGGCGTCGCGGGCGCGGGTCTTCTCCTCGCGCGCGTTCTTGGCTCTTCTTCGGTGATCAGGTCGCGGTTCAGCTTGAGCGCCTTCAGTTGCACGCCGTCGCTGATCGAAACCTTCTTGCCGCCGGCAAAGATTTCGTGCCGCCCATGTTCCTCGTACCACTTGGTAAGGGTAGCGGTCATGTGCATCTTCTCGATGATGTTGCGCCAGCCGACGCCCGTGTTATAGGCGCAGAAGCTGATCTCGCCCTCCTGCGTGGCGTAAGGAATGATGCACTGCTCGGTGCGCCGGAAATCGTAGTTGTACAGGTCCTGGAACCACATGCCGGCGACGAACAGGACGTTCCAGCGATCGTCGCGGCGCTTCTCCACGTCTTCCAGGGTGCGGTCGGCAGTGGTCTTGCCGTAGCCGCCGCTCTGCGCCTTCTTGCTGACGCCGAAACTCTTGTCGAGCTTTTTCAGGAACTCGAAAATCGTGAAGTGGGTGGTGGTCTTGAACGGGCTGTAGTTGCGTGTGATCGCCAACGCCATCCCCACCGCGGACCAGAACTTGCTGCGGCCGCCGTCGGTGACCTTGGCCACGTCCTTGGCAAACTGGTCGGCATTGATGAATGCAGTGATCGGCGCGGCTTCCTTGGTGATCTTGTCCACCATGATGCCCATGCCGACGCCGCAATTGGGATGGCAGCCACAACTCAGTTGTCCCCACTCGGCGGTGGGCCCGTGCACCAGGTCAGCCCAGTCGGAGAAGGTGCCCATGAAGGAAAGCGGGAACCAATCACGCGCGGGTTCGCCCAGGCCAGTCCGGTTTTTCACGTCGTGCGCCAGGTGCGCCAGGGTGTAGCGCTGCGCAGTGCGGCGTTCATCGGTAATAGCCTCATCGCGTCCAGTGAACGAGACGGGCTGGAAGGAGATGAACGAGATCACCTTCGGGTTGTCGAGCGCAAATTTCACCAGGTTCCCGACCTGTTCGTTGTTAATCCCGTTGACGATGGTGACCACGGGCACGATGTCCACGCCCGCTTCGAACAGGTTCTCGATCGCCTTCAACTTCACGTCAAACAGGTTGCCGACCTTGCGGTGCGCGTTGGCGGCATTGCCGATGCCGTCGAACTGCAGGTAGGCATAGCGCAGGCCCGCTTCCGCCGCCTGCTTGCAGAATTCCTTGCTCTTGGCGAACTCGATGCCGTTGGTCGCCGCCTGCACCGAGGTATAGCCAACCTTGCGCGCGTAGCGAACGGCGTCGAGGAAATAGGGCGAGAGCGTGGGCTCGCCGCCGGAGAACTGCACCGACATCTGCCGCTTCGGCTTGATGGAAATGGCGTTATCGAGCAGCGTCTTAATCTCTTCCCACGTCAGTTCGTGCACAAACCCGACCTGGTTGGCGTCCATAAAGCAGGGATCGCACATCATGTTGCAGCGGTTGGTCAGGTCGATGGTGAGCACCGCGCCGCGGCCCCACTTCACCGTGCTGGTGCCGTGATGATGCAGCTTCTCGTCGTTGTGCGAGCGGATGTCGCGGCCGGGAAAGACTGCCTCGATGTGCTTGAACATCGCCGAGTCAATCGACATGACATCTTCGAAGTGCCCGTGCTTGGGGCAATCCTTCACCATCAGGATCTTGCCGTCGCGCTCGACGATCTGCGCCTTGATCTCGCCGACCTTCTCGTTGAGCAGGATCTCGTGCGGCAATTTGCCGTCGAGGACCTGCTGCCGGATTTCGGGCACGCACTTCGGGCAAAGGGAGTCGGTAGTGCGCGGCCAACCGAGTGGAGGCTTTTGCTTTTCGTAGGATTTCAGGAGAGGTTTGTCGGACCATTTGGGCGTGAAGGAAGGCTTCTGCTTGAAGCGATTGCCGAATTCAAATCCCTTCCAGGCCGCCTTGGCGGCATACACCAATCCCAACTCGACAAACTTAATCGGCTTAGGCATCGTCTATCACCCCTTCGCGGTGGCAACGCATTTACGACGTACTGACGTACTGATGAAATACACCCCAACGTGGATGAACCAATTCACCCTGCCGTCCCCACGGGCGGCGCAATACCCCGCGCTCCTTATGATATTGGCTGGCCCCGTGCTCCCTCATTCGGAAAGCATGAAAAGGAAAGATTTGGCTGCTTAGTGGCACTCATGTGCATTAAACGGCGTCACAATCCGGCGGCTAACTGCTTGAAAAACAAGGAGAATTGGTAAATCCGGCAGGCATGTGGCGGAGGCGGGCGCCTGGGGGGACGAAAGCAGCCCGGGAACGTCGGCATCTTAACTGAGAGTGCCAGTAACAGAAAAGGTACGAACAGATTGACCTCAGAATTCATGGCGGCCGATAATGATCGAGCTTGGCTGTGCGCCACGAGCGTGGACTATTGCGATGACTCAATCCGACAAGCGCCAATCTTCGCGCCCTCCTTTCGAGGACGCCGGACGCAAACTAGAGGAAGCGGCCCGTCGTCTGGAGCAGGAGACGGAGAAGTTCATCCGGTACCTGAACGACGAGGTAGTGCCGGAAGTTCGCGAGCACTCCAGCCGCGGCCTGCGCCGAGCTTCCAAAGAGCTGGAGAAATTCGCCGACTACCTGGAAGAAACGAAGAAAACCGGCCGTTAGTCGATGGTCGATGGTCGATGTCCGATGGCAGCCAGTCGATGGTCGATGGTCGATGTCCGATGGCAAGAAGGCTAGCGGCGCCTTCCTGCAAAGTGCCGATGGTTGATTCCCCAACCAGTTCTCGGATGTCAAAGCGGCCAACGACTAACGACCAACGTCCATCGACGGCTGCCTGGTTTCTTCCGTGGCTCTGTGCCTTCGTGGCCTTGTTTTCCCTCGGCTGCGGCCATAAGAAGGAGGCGCAGAGACTCCCGCCGCCGCCCCCGATTGCACCCGCCGTAGAAACTCCGAAGGAGACCGCGAAAGCGCAGCCGGCGGCGCCGTCCAATGCCAAGCCATTGTTTGTGCAGATGGGGAAAGCGAGTTGGTATGGCGCGCCCTTTCACAATCGCAAGGGATCCAATGGCGAAGTCTATGACATGAACGCGCTCACCGCCGCGCATCTTACGCTGCCGCTAAATTCCATCGTGCGGGTGACCAACATGAAAACCGGGCAGGCGGTAGTGGTGCGGATCACCGACCGCGGGCCCTTCGTGGAGGACCGCATCATCGATCTTTCGATGGCAGCCGCCAAGGCGATTGACGTGTGGCGGCACGGCACGGCCCTGGTCAAGCTGGAAGTCCTGCAGTCGCCGGCGGACATTCGCAGCGGCGGACGATGGGCGGTGCAACTGGGTGGCTTCCCTGAAGAAGAAGAGGCGCGCCGCATCCAGGACAAGCTCTCCCGCCGCTATCACACTGCCAAGGTGCTGGCTTTCAGCAGCCCGGTCGGCGATTGGTGGGTGCGGGTGCGCGTGCTGGGCGACGACAAGCACCGCGCCGAGGAGGTCGCCGGCAGCAGCCCCGCGGCGCGAGAGCACACGTTTCTGGTAAGACTGGACTAGTCGGGTTCGAGTAAACTCGTGCCTGACGCGTGGCGGATGAAGCATCTCCGGTGGCTGAGCATTTCTATTTCGTTGTTTCTCGAATGGATCGCTCTGCCCTTTGCATTTGTTGCGGGAATGGCTGTAAGCGGACAGTGGATATGAAGTCAAGACAAAAACTGGCGCTCCTTAATGATTCACACTGACTGCCTGTTCTGCAACATGATCGCCGGCAAGACGCCGTGCCGTAAGGTGTTCGAAGACGAGCAGGTCTTGGTCATCGAGGACATCCGCCCGCAGGCGCCCACGCACGTGCTCATCATCCCCAAGAAGCACATCCGCGGGCTCAAGGAAGCAGCACCGGAGGACGCGCAGATCATCGGGCACTCCCACCGGGTGGCGGCGCAGATCGCGCGGGAGCGCGGTATCGAGGACGGCTATCGCACGGTATACAACGTCGGGCCGCGCTCCGGCCAATCCGTCTTCCACCTGCATCTGCACTTGATCGGCGGGCGCGACATGAAGTGGCCGCCGGGATGAAGGAGCCTTTAGCTTTCAGGCATCGCGCAGGTGCACACAGCTGCCTGAAGCCTTGCGCCTGCAGCCTGGAGCCTACTGAATATCCTGCTCTTCCGGCGCGCCATGGCGGCGCAGCAGCGACGGGAGGTTCTGCGAAAAGGCGGAGCGCGGGATCACCATGTCGCAACCCGCCTCCATCGCCTTCACTTTCAGGTCGCCCTGCACGTGCGACAGGAACCCGATGATGGTGGTGCCCTTCTTCAGTTCTTTCTTCAGCCGGGGAATGGTGGTCAGAGGCTTGGCGCCGACATTGTTGAGGTCGAAGATGATCAGCGACGGCTTGTCGTTGCCGTTCTGAGCCATCCGCTCCAGGATGTCCTTCTCCGTTTTGACGTATTCCACCTTGACGTTCAGCTTGCGCGACGTCTCCTGGATTTTGGCCAGGAAGAACAGGTCGTCAATGAAAACGAAGATGCGCGCGGCGGCGTTCTCGTGTTGCTGCGGCAGCGGCTCCGGGTCGGGCTGCAGATACTGCGTGCCGGCAGCGCGTTTTCCGGGAACGTTGTTGCCCTGCAGCGCGGCGCGGTAGCTGTGGTCCATGGGATGGGTAAAGACTCCGCCGGGATTGTTGTGCTGTTGTTTGTGCTGACCCTTGCCGGCTTGGGAGCCGCCAGGGCGACCTCCGGGGCCGCGACGGCCGCGGCGGCGCTTGCCCTTCCCTCCGTGGCCTGAGGGATGCTTCGGTCCAAAATTCATGATGCTCTCTTCAGTCCCGCTGGGGAGCGGGAACATTATTTACGCTGAGTTGAATCACTCCGTCGGAGACGCCCACTGGTCACGCATTATCCGGATGCCTTCATTCCGGGTGCGGATGGAAACTCGTGAACCATTCTCGTCCGCTTGACGCTTGGCAATTGCTGCGCGCGGACTGCGGTACGGGAGAGTACCGCTCGGAAGCCGATATTGATACTACCCGCCGCCGCTATGGAAACGCAAGCCCAATGCGAATGAGGAATAGTGTCTAAATTCTCTATTACGACATTACCCCTAATGAAGTGCTCCGGGCCAGCGGCATAACTGGGCCGAATGCGGTTGGAAGCACTCCAGGGAAGGAAGGCTGAATTCCAGCCCGGTTCGGGACGGAATATACTCGGCGGTACTGTGGCGTCCGCGTGTTGCGGCGAATCTCGATCCGCTGGTCTATGAACGATGCCAAGAGACGACATCCTCCGCGAGCCACCTGCCCCAGCCGACCAGCGCATCCGCTACGGGCCCGAGCCGGAACAATTCGCCGATCTCTACTTCGCCTGCGACAAGTCGCGCGCCCCGCTGGCCATCAACCTCCACGGCGGATACTGGCGCGCCGCTTACGACCTCATCCACGCCAGCCCCTTCTGCGCCGCGCTGGCCGCTCGCGGCATCAACACCGCCAACATCGAATACCGGCGCGTCGGCTCGGTGTGGGCCGAGTCTCGGCCCAAAGGCCTGCCATCTCCAAGCTGGCCGCGCACCTTCCAGGATGTCCGCTCCGCCTATCGCGACCTGATGCAGCGCGCTGCTGAACTGGGCATCGCGGCCGCACCCGCCGTCATCCTCGGACATTCCGCCGGAGGCCAGTTGGCGCTCTGCCTTGCGGCCCACGAGAAGACCGTCCGCCACTGCATCTCGCTGGCCGGTGTCCTCGACCTGCGGCGGGCTTGGCAACTGCACCTCAGCAACGATGCCGTCGTCGAATTCCTCGGCGGCACCCCCGAGCAGGCGCCGGAGTACTACCGCGAAGCGTCGCCGCTGGAATTGAACATCCAGAACGCGCGCCAAGCGATCGTGCACGGCCTCGCCGACGAGGTCGTGCCCGTCGCCATCAGCCGCGATTACGCCGCAGTGAAAAAAAACCGCGGCGAGCAGGTGGAGTTCGTCCCCCTCCCGAAGGCCAACCACTTCGATGTGATTGATCCGGGGAGTAAGGCGTTTGCTACGGTTGCGGATACTGTGCTTCGGCTCGTCTCGGGCTCACGCGCTTGAAGGCTAAAGGCCGAAGCCCTGAGAAATGGTGGGCGCTACTGGATTCGAACCAGTGACTTCCACCGTGTGAAGATGGCACTCTACCGCTGAGTTAAGCGCCCCACGCCTGCGCCTTCGTGCTTCCGGCGGGTACAGAGGAGAAAAGGCTTACGCGCTTTAGAACGCGCACCCAAAGCCAGATTACACCGGACTCGCAACCGGTGTCCAACCGTTTCTAGACACCTCGAGCGGGCGAGCGGGAGCGCCAACTCGCGTACGTGCGGGCGGAAATGGGTCAAGAATCAAGCAGCGCGGCCTTTGCTCTGCCAGACCGCGCGCACCTCCTCGACGGTCATGCTGTGCAGCCAGTCGGCCACTTCTTCGGGGGTGAGATCGGGAAGCCTGGCATCGTCCAGGGCTTGCCGGATGCAGGCAACAACTTGCGAGAGGACGCTCAGGTACTCGGGGTTTGCGGGCATGCGGCCTCCCTGCCTGGCACAAAACCAGTGCCACCGAGTTGCCATTAGATGCGGCCACCATCGTCGAGGTAGTATGGCGATCTGCGCCGATTCTGCAATTTTGCGCGTCTTTGAGATAATGTCGGAACGGGGTTTCACCCCCGTCCGAATGGCCGAATTCAAACCCAAACCCGACTCCCTGAAAAGCGGCCCCAGACCCGCTCCCAGGCGCCCTTCCGACCCACAACTTTCTTCCCCCATTGGGGTTAGATCAGGTGTGAGCAGCGTGGCCATCGACCGAGGGTTGCTCCCGGGCGACCGGCGTCGCAGCGAGGCGGGGTTGCAGGTATCTGCGCCGGTCAGCTATGAAGCCATGACCGACGCCGACGTCATGCTCCGCGTTAAACACGGCGACGACGCGGCCTTTGAGTACCTGGTCACCAAGTTTCGCCGCCCCATGCTGAGTTTCATGTACCGCATGGCGCGCAATAGTTCGGTGACCGAAGAGCTGGTGCAGGAAGTTTTCCTGCGGGTGTATCGCTCACGCGCCACCTACAATGCGGAAGCCAAGTTCAGCACCTGGCTGTACCGCATCGCCACCAACCTGGCGGTGAACCACGCGCGCGACACGAAGTACGAGAAGCCGGAACTAGCCGTGCACCTGGACGAGGCCGACAGCGAAACCGGGCAGACCCCTGACCTCGCCGACGGCGCTCCCTCCGCCGAACAAGTGCTGTTGCGGCAGGAGAGGCTGGCTGCGATTCGCCAGCACGTGCACAATCTGCCCGAACGCCAGCGGTTGGCCGTGCTCATGCACAAGTACCAGGGGATGGACTACCGGCAAATCGCCGAAGTGCTCAAGTTGAGCGAGTCGGCGACCAAGTCGCTGCTTTTCCGCGCCTACGAAACGCTGCGCGAGAAGCTGAAGGATTTTATTTAAGGGTGTGTTGTCATGAACTGCAAACAGATTCGCGAGCGTCTGCTGGACTTGATGGACGGAGAGACCGGTCCCGGCGAACTGCGGGACCATCTGGCCGGGTGCGCTTCCTGCGCCGCCGAACTGGCTTCCCTGCGCCAGACCATGGGGCTGTTAGAAGAGTGGAAAGCGCCGACTGACCTCAGCCCGTATTTTATGACGCGCCTACGCGCCCGTGTGCGCGAGGAGCAGGCGCGTCCCGCCAACTGGCTGGCTTGGTTTCGCAAGCCTGCCTGGGCGGTCACGTTGATGGTCCTCATGGTTGCCAGCATCAGCCTCTTCCAGGGAAGCCGGGATGTGAAGGATAATGGCTCCAATCGGACCAGTGTGGCGCTCAGGCCAGGCACCGCGGTCGGCGATCTGGAGTATCTCGACCGCAATCACGATCTGCTGGCCGATTTCGATATGCTTGACGATTTGGAAATGACACCAGCTACGGTACAGAATTAGGGGAGAGATGAAGTTGGGCCGGAAATTCATTGCCGTGATCGGGGTGCTCGCCTTGAGCGTGGGCATGGCCGCGGCTCAGGGTGGCGGTCCGCCCGGGAAAAAAGGCGAGAAGCGCAAGGACGCGCCGCCGCCGCCGCCGGTAAGCGCGCCCCGCTTCGTTTCTCCGGTACGGCCGCAAGGACCCGTGTTTCGTGGTCCTGGCCCGCACATGGGCGACTGGCTCCGCCACAATGAAAACCTTCCGCCCGACCAGCAGTTGCGCAAACTGGAGCAGGACCCAGAGTTCCTACGCCTTGCGCCCGAGCGTCAGCAGCGCATGCGCCAGCGTCTGCAGAACTTCACCCACCTTCCTCCAGAGCAGAAGGACCGCATTCTGCAGCGCATGGAGACCTTTGAGCACCTTCCTCCCGAACAGCGGCAGCGCCTGCGCGAGATGTTCCACCAGTTCCGCGCCCTGCCGCAGGACCGCCAGAATGAACTGCATCGCGCCTTCCAGCAGTTGCAGGGCTTGAGCCCCGAGGAGCGCCAGAAGGTCCTCGACTCGCCCGAGTACCGCGACAACTATTCAGAACAAGAGCGCGGCTTGCTGCGCGGCATGAGCACGATCGGCATCACACCCAATCCCAATCGCGGGCCGCAACCGCCGCCACGGTAGAGCGGTTTAACGGTACCTGAAACCGACAACCGCAAACCGGAGCCTAATTCCTCGTCGCCAGGGATCGCCGGATGGACAGCGCGGTGTGGCGGACTTCATCCGCATCGGAGGCGTCCGGCGACATTTTCAGATACTCTTCCAGATCCTCGACTGCGCCGCGCAACTGGCCCACGCTGTAGCGCAGCAACGCGCGCTGCTTCACGTCCTCGGGCGAGCGCGGATAAATCGCGCAGATCAGGTCCACTACGACCAGAGCCTTGCGAAGATTGCGCGCCGCCCGGTACACGTTTTTCAAGTTGTTCAGAATGCGGGTCAACATCTGCCGTCGGCTCACCGAGAGCAGGAACTGCGGCTGCAGTGGCAGTTGTCCGGAATAAATTTCGTCCAGCCGATTCTGACATTCGCGCGCGGTCACGATGGCGCCGCGGTTGAACGCGTCAATCAGGGTTTCGCGGCCTTCGACATCGTAGTGCTTGAGCAGAAAATGTCCCGGCATGCCGACACCGAATAGCGGAAACCCGATCCGCCGCGCGACTTCCATGTAGACCAGCGCCAGGGTGATGGGAATGCCGAGCTTGCGCTGGAGCACGTCGTTAAGGAACGAGTTGCGCGGATCGTAGTAGTCCTCGCGATTGCCGCGGAACCCCTCCTGCTCGAACAGCACGTAGTTGAGCGCGGCGATGGTTTCGCCGGGCTCCGCAACTCGCGGCAGGCGGGCTTTTGCGCAGCGCGCCAGTTCCTCGAGCCGGCCAAGATACGGGTCGAAGTCGAGATCGGGGTATTCGGTGCGGGCAATGGTCAGGGCGGCTCGATCCAGCGGAATGCGCTCATCGTCGACGTGCGGGCCCACCAGGGAGGCAAAGGCCTCCGCCACGGCCCCGGATTGTTGATCGCGCGGCACAACCTCATGGTAGCAAGAAACGAGATGGCGAGGGCCGCCGGAAGCGTTCATGGATGCGCAAAGAGTCAAACCACCCAACCTGCCGATCATGCTGCTTCCGCCACAGAGTCTCGCTAAGGCGGGAACGCTTCCTTACTCCTCGAAATCCGAACCTTTTCGCAGCATGTTGCAAAACGCGCGGGATCCGTGCCACACCAGCGACATGTCGGGGTACGAGAATGATGCTGCCAAGATATCCGGGACCGAGAGTGGCAACGGGGAGAGGAACTAACTGCAAGCGGTCCTCGGACCTGAGCTCGCGTTAAACCTCTCCCGAGACATGCCATGTCGCCACTCATGCGGCGGAGGACTGAAGCTGCCGTCCGGCGGCTGAGTTCCGGTCCGCTTGCCACTGCCTGGCTTGCGCAATGCAAATGAAGTGGAAGATCAGGAGCAAGGGGACGACGAAGGTCGGGATCATGCTCAGGGGCAGCACAGTCAAAGGCTGCATGGACGGAGCACTCGGGCTGATGAGCCTTGCGGTCGTGCCCAGCGACACGGCGTTGACCAAGTCAATCATGCCGAGCACTTGCCAGAGGATGAAGCCGATGCGGTGGCCGGGACTGGCAAGCCTCCACGCGATCCAGGGCGCCGTCACTCCGATGGCGAAGTCTCCCCAGCCCGCCGGCAGCGCAAAGACGCCGGGAAGGAGGCCGAAGGCATACAGAACGACGAAGACAAGGCCGCCTATCCTCCAAGTCTGAACGATCGTGAGGAGGCGCGGATCCAGCGAGCGGGTGAACCGCTGAAACCCCGGCGAGATGGCGAACCACACCCCAAACAGGACGAGCGGTGTAAGCGCAGCTATTGCCACCGGGAACGCAAGCTGGGCGCTGTCGCTCTCGAATAGATGTGCCGCTGACGCGGCCAGTGAAGCGAGAAACCAGGCGGCGATCAGCGTGATCGCGAACTTTCCATAGTTGGTCATAACGGATCTCCTAGGTTGTAACTACCTTTGTGAGTTCGGTGGTCAGGTTGAGCAGTTCGCGCCAGTGTGCGCCTCCGAGACGGCGGCGCAGCAGCACTTGCGCGTCCTGCCAAGCGGGAAGTGCACGCTTGAGTTGTTCATGTCCGGGCTTGCTGAGGCGGAGCAGGCGTTGCCGTCGATCCTTGCCGTGGTCCTTCTCGATCCAGCGATGTCTCGCCATGATGACCAGCGTCCGCGTCAGCGTCGTGCTGTCCATGGCCAGAATGCGGCCGAGTTCGCCCTGCGATACCTCCCCGGCCCGCGAGAGTGCCTGCAAGACGGTGAACTGGGTGGCGCGCAGGCCAACGGGCCGAAGCGCTTCGTCGTAGAGCTGGGTGAGCGCCCGCGACGCCCGGCGAAAGCTGGCGCACATGCAAGCCAGCGTCGGTAACGAGGTAGCGATCATGGATAGATAGATGTATATACATATAACGTTGGTGCAGAAAATTTCGCTGAGACGCTTCGTCTTCCCGGGTACAATGCCCTGAACGTGGGGTTCTCAGGAATGTCTCCGCCGAAGCGCTCGATTGAATCGAGCCCGCTCTACAACAAGGACTTGGCGCCGACCGATCCGGCGCGGCGCACCTGGGGCACGTACAACTATGCCGCGCTGTGGATCGCGATGGCGCACTGCATTCCGACCTACATGCTGGCCTCAGGCCTGATCGGCGCGGGCATGGACTGGAAACAGGCTCTGCTGACGATCCTGCTCGGCAACACCATCGTGCTGGTTCCGATCCTGCTCAATTCCCATGCGGGCACCAAGTACGGCATTCCGTTTCCGGTGTTTGCGCGAGCAGCGTACGGGACGCGCGGATCGAACTTGCCGGCGCTGATGCGGGCGCTGGTGGCCTGCGGTTGGTTCGGCATACAGGCTTGGATCGGGGGGCAGGCGCTCCACGTGTTCTTCCGCGTGCTCTGGCCGGGATGGACGACGGCGATTCCCGGCAACTTCGGCGGCCACACGCCGACGGAATGGATTTCCTTCCTGCTGTTCTGGGGTCTGAATATCCTGGTGGTCTATCGGGGAATGGACCTGCTGAGAAAGGTGGAAAACTGGGCGGCGCCGTTTGTGCTGGTGATGACCGCGCTGCTGGTGTGGTGGGCGCTGGGGCGAGCGCACGGGCTCGGACCCATCTTGGCGCAGAAGGGCAAGTTCGCGACGTGGCGTGAATTTTGGCCGGTGTTCGTGCCGTCGCTCAGTGCGATGATCGGATTCTGGGCGACGCTGTCGCTGAATATGCCGGATTTCACGCGCTTCGGCCGCAGCCAGCGCGAGCAGGCGGTCGGGCAGGTGGTTGCGCTGCCGACCACGATGACGGTTTTTGCCTTTATGGGCGTGGTGATCACCAGCGCGACCGCCATCATTTATGGCAAGGCGATCTGGGACCCGGTTGAGCTGGTGGGAAAGTTCACCCAGCCGTGGATCGTGGCGATTTCGATGTTCACGGTGGTGGTAGCGACGCTGTCGGTGAACATCGCCGCCAACGTGGTTTCACCGGCCAACGATTTTGCCAACGCCTTTCCGCGGCTCATCACCTTCCGGCGCGGAGGGCTGCTGACTGGGCTGATTGGAATCGCGATGCAGCCCTGGAAGCTGCTGGCCGATCCATCGGGCTACATCTTCAAATGGCTGCTGGGATATTCCGGCGGGCTGGGCTCGATTGCGGGCGTGCTCATCGCCGACTACTGGCTTGTGCGCCGGCGGCGGCTCGAGGTTGACGATCTCTACCTGGGCAACGGCATCTATGGCGGATGGAACCGGCGCGGAATCGTCGCCACGCTGCTGGGCTGTGCCGCGGCGTGGATTGGATTGGTGGTTCCGGCGCTGCGGGTGTTGTACGACTATTCGTGGTTTGTCGGGTTCGGCGTGTCGTTCGTCGCCTATTGCCTGCCGGAAATGATGAGCAAGCCGTACGTCGAGGAAGCGGGGGAACGGGCGGCGGCGGATTAGCGGATTCCTGCTGGTCGTCCTTAACGGGCCTTGCCCGGTGAGCGTCTCCGGCACTGCTGAGCCCGTGTGAGAACTTCAGCCGTGCCTACGGCACTCCAGCGATTCCTCCCACTCCAACCCGCCGCTGAAGCGGCGGGTTATTGTCATTCGCCCCGCTGGGGCTCGGATTTCGCTGCATCGCCTGCAGAATTGTTGCTCAGGATAAATTCGCCGCGTAGGGCCATCGAACCGGCATAGTCCGCGAGGAAATGCCATTTCAGCCATGTCAAGCAGCGCCGTAGAAATTCATGTTGATACCGAGAGCCAGCCGCTTCCACGCATAGCAACGGGAGCGTTGATCGGCCTGTGCGCGGCCAAGCTGCTGCTGCACATTTTCACCAGCGTGCGGCACTACGGCTACTTTCGCGACGAGCTCTACTACCTCGACTTGGCGCGGCACCTTGACTGGGGCTACGTGGATTGCGCGCCGCTGATCGCGTTGTATGCCAAGGCAGCGTTGCTGATGGGCGGATCGCTGGCGGCGCTGCGCATCCTGCCGGCGCTGGCGGGCACGGCGCTGGTGGCGCTCTCGATGCTGATCGCGCGCGAGTTGGGCGGAGGACGCTATGCCCAGTTCCTCACCGGCTTGGCCGTCCTGATGTGTCCCGGCCTGCTAGTCATGAACAGCCTGTTGACCATGAACGCGTTCGAGCCGCTGTTCTGGATGGGCTGCTTATTGGTGATCGCGCGCATGCTGCGCAGCGGCGATTCGCGCCTGTGGGTGTGGTTCGGAGTGCTCGCCGGACTGGGGCTGGAGAACAAGCACTCCACGCTGTTCTTCGGATTTGCGGTGACAGTAGCGCTCCTGCTAACCCAGTATCGGCGGGAGTTTCTGAAGCCGTGGATCTGGATTGCGGGCGCGCTCGCGGTGGCGCTATTCGTACCCAACCTGATCTGGCAAATCCGGCACCATTTCCCGACGATCGAAGACCTGGAAAACGTTCGCCGGTCAGGCAAGAACGTTGTCCTCGGTCCGCTGGCCTTTACCAAGGAACAGATCATCGCCACGCACCCAATTCTGTTCCCGGTTTGGCTGACCGGGCTCATGTGGCTGCTGTGGGAGCAACGGCGGCGCGTGCTGGGGCTGACCTTCCTGGTTTTCTTCGTGAGCATGGAAACCGCGCACGCCAAGGATTATTACCTGTTCCCGATATACCCCATGCTCTTCGCCGCCGGCGGAGTGGCGATCGAACGGTGGTTGGCGGCGCGCGCTGCATGGACGAGAGCCGCGGTGGTGGCGATCCTACTGATTGCCACCCTGCCCACACTGCCGCTGGCGACCTGGATGCTTTCGCCGGAGAGTTACATGGCGTACACGAAGGCGCTGGGGTTCAAGCCGCCCAAGGCGGAGGTCAATCACGCGGGCCCGTTGCCGCAGCCGATCGGAGACCAGTTCGGGTGGCCGGAAATGGCGCGTGAGGTCGCCGACATTTACAACGCACTACCGCCGGAGGAGCGCGCCCGGACCGGCATCCTGGCCGGCAACTACGGCGAGGCCGGCGCCATGAACATGTTCGGTCCCCAGTATGGCCTCCCGCGCGCATTCTCCCGCCACCAGACTCACTGGTACTGGGGCCCGCCCACCGAGGACTACCGCAATTTCATCTTTCTGCAGTTCAGTCAGGAAGATGTCCGGGACAATTGTGCGAGTTGGCAGGCGTTCGATCATTACGACCGCTTCGGGATGGCGGAAGAAAACACGCCTATCTATCTATGCCGGGGCGCGAAGTTCGACCTGCGAAAGGTCTGGAGCCACTACAAGCACTGGAATTAGGAATTACCACTTCGCTTACGCCGAACAGCTTTGTTCTTCACGGCGCGGTCCCGTCTCCTTGTTCGAAACTGCATCTGTGACATGTACAATCCGCGTTCGCGTTTCCAACGCTCCAACTCAGAGCCTGCCAATGGAAGTTGGACAACGAGTTCGAATAAGTAATTCTTTTCCGATGCTTGTTTGCTGATCTTGCGGTACTTTCGGCCACCAATAAGCGTTGTAATAAAATACGCCTTGTTTACACGGAGCTGTTTTATACAAAGACCCAAACTTTTTCGGTCCTTCTTAGAGATTTCTGACCGGTTCCACTTCAGTTCAATGGCCACACGCGGCTGCTCGTTTTCAAACAAAAGAAAATCACTAAACGTGCCTGTGTGCCTGGAATACTTTCTTGCAAAAAGTTTCCACTCGCGGTACTTCACAAGCAAATGCGAAAGGTGATAGTAGACCCGGCACTCAAGGTCGGCTTCCTTTACCATTCTCAGCTTGAGAAGATCGCGTTCGAGTTTCGTAATCAACGCCTTGTTCAGGAACTTCTCTAAGTTTCGCAAATTAAACTTCATTGCATGTCCTTCCGATTAAAAAGACTATCCCCGGAAAATGTTCTTCGCGATGAAGAAGACGTTGGCGGGACGCTCGGCGAGGCGCCGCATAAGATACGGATACCACTCGGTGCCGAAGGGAATGTAGACGCGCATGCGCCAGCCTTCGCGCACGATGCGCTCCTGCAAGTCGCGGCGGATGCCGTGGAGCATCTGGAACTCGAAGGAGTCGCGCGCAATCTTTTCTTTTTCCGCAAACAGCATAATCTGCTGGATGAGACGCTCGTCATGAGTGGCGATGCCGTGATAAATGCCGCTCTGGAGCAGCATTTTCGCGAGCTTCAGGTAGTTGCCGTCAACCTCGGCTTTTTTCTGATAGGCGATCTCCGGTGGTTCCTTGTAGGCACCCTTGCATAGGCGGATGCGGATTTTGCCGGCAATCAGCTTTCCGGCGTCGGCCTCGCTACGCCGCATGTAAGCCTGCAAAACGGCGCCGGTGTGGCCGGGATAACGACGATGTAATTCGTGCACGAAATCGAGAGTTCGCTGGGCGTACGGCGCGCCTTCCATGTCAATGCGGACAAAGTTGTCGAGGCGCTGGGCGTGGTCCACGAGATCGCAGACGAGCTGTTCACAGAGCTTGGGGTCCACATCGAGGCCCATGTGGGTGAGCTTGAGGCTGACGTTGGCCTTCAGACCACGCTGGGTGATGAGGTCGAGCAACCGGTGGTAGAGCTGGGCGCTGGCTTCGGCCTCGGCGGCGTTGGTGACGTTCTCACCAAGATTGTCCACGCTGACGGCCATGCCTTTGGCGTTGACGGCTTCGGCGGCGGCGAGCAGTTCCTCGACGGTGGTGCCGGCGACAAAGCGCCGTGACATCTTCTGCCCGATCGGTGAACGCTCAGCGAAAGCGCGTAGCGCGCGGCTGGTGGAGAGGCCTATGAAGAGTTCCCGTAGCATCTGGAGGCACTCATGTTTTTATCACACGGCGGGAGGTTGGTGAGTAGGATGCGCGTCACAGGGGGATGTTTGTGGCCGATGGGCGATTGTTGGTAGTCGTTAGTCGTTGGTCGTTGGCGGTTTGCCGTGGCTTGCCGGAAACCCGCGGCGGGTCGATCTACGGATACTCGAAGCTAAGTGTTCGGTACTCGACACTTATTTCATTCCCCACGAGCCTCGAGGAATTTTTCGACCTCGAGGGCGGCCATGCAGCCGGTTCCGGCGGCGGTGACGGCCTGGCGGTAGCGGCGATCCTGCACGTCACCGCACGCGAAGACGCCGGGGACACGGGTGAACACGTAGTCGCGGGTGATGAGGTAGCCGTCCTGGTCGAGGTCGAGCTGGTCGGCGAACATTCTGGTGTTGGGGATGTGGCCGATACCGAGAAACATGGCGCTGGTGGGAAAGTCCCACGACTCGCCCGTCTTGACGTTGCGCAGTCGCAAGCCGGTCACTTCTTTCTTGGAAACGTCGTAGACGTCGTCCACTACGGTGTCGAGCAAGAATTCGATCTGCGGATGAGCGCGAGCCCGGTCGAGCATGATCTTGCTGGCGCGGAACTGCTCGCGGCGGTGAATCAGGGTGACCTTGGTGGCGAAGCGGGTGAGGAACAGCGCTTCTTCCATGGCGGAATCGCCGCCGCCGACGACAGCGATATCCTTGCCGCCGAAGAAAAAACCGTCGCAGGTGGCGCAGGAGCTGACGCCGTGGCCGATGAGCGCGTGCTCGCTGGGCAGGCCGAGCCAGCGCGCCGAGGCCCCGCTGGCGATGATCAGAGTTTCGGCGCGCAAAACGTCCTTGCCAACCTGCAAGGAGAACGGATAGTTCTTCAGGTCGGCGCTGACGAGGTCGCCGGTGAGGTATTCGGCGCCGAAGCGCTCGGCTTGGCGGCGCATGTTTTCGATCAGCTCCGGGCCCTGGATGCCTTCGGGAAATCCGGGAAAATTTTCCACCAGCGTGGTGAGCGACAACTGGCCGCCAGGTTCGTGCCCCTGAATGACCAGCGGCTTGAGGTTGGCGCGCGCGGCGTAGATGGCAGCAGTTAGCCCGGCGCAGCCGGAGCCGATAATGATTGTCTTTTTGACATTGTCCATGTTTGTTGGATTACGCTTTCCTCATTTCGATTCGGGCGCGCGCTGGCTGCCCATGGGTTTGACGTTGATCGGGCGGCGCCCGCCGTTGCCTGTCGATAGGCGTCCCAGTTCGGCCGGGACAAGCCGCTTGACGTCGAGGCGCGCGCGGTAGGCGGCCATGATCTGGGACGCGGTGCGAAACAGCGGCTCGTACGCGGTCTGGTCGTCATTGGGACAGCGCGCCAGCACCAGCGACGACTTACCGTAGCGCTCAACGCGAATGTGGTCGACGGGCGTGTCGGCGGCGAGCACGTTGGCCGCGCTGACGCCGGCCGAGACCCGGTCCTCGATCGCGACCTGCATCACGCCGTTGCTCTTGCTTTCGCGCGCATAAAAGACCGCGGTCTCCTGGCTCTCCTTGGCATCGGCAATGTAGGAAAACTGCACCGCAAGCAACGGCATGGCCTTGGGGAATTCACGTCGAACGCGCACCCAGTCGGAGCCGTTGCCGCCCTCATCGGTGGTATGGCCGCGCGTCACTTCGTAATCGCGGGTGAAACTGGCGCGCTGCGGGATGCGGGCCAGCGCCGCCGCGATCTCTTTTTGCTCGGCGTCGGTGGGCGCGCAGACGTTGAGGACGTTGACGCGCATGGGCGGCGGTTGCGCTGGCGACGGCTTGGGCGGCTGCTGAGCGCAGGCAATGACGGCGCACATCAGCAGGAACGCGCTGGTGAGTTGGAGCACGGCTGCATTCTAAACCAGGTGCAGGCTTCGGGCTGCAGGCTACAGGCGCACCCACCGTCGAGGCACGCTGGTCCGAGCATCCGATTTGTACTTCATGCCGGGCAACCTGAAGCCTGGAGCCCGACGCCTGAAGCCTATAATCGTCCGCATGGCAAAACTTTGTCTAGTGTACGGAATGCGCCTGCTGCCGTCGGAGGACATCGAGGAAGTCAACGATGCAACGATCAAGCTGAAGCACGAGCGCACAGCGCGCGTCTCTTTGCACATCCTGGAAGGCAGCAAGGAAGACATCGAGAAACAACTGCGCCTCAGCGTGGAAGCATTTTTCGACCTGTACCCGGAGATTTGAGCGCGTCGGCTTGGGCAGCAGCGTGAAGCTATAATCAGATTCACCGATCATGCTATCCGCCGTCAATGGTTACGTGCGCCGCCAGTTCTACCTGTACTGGCCGTGGATGGGCCGTCTGGCCCGGGTCACGGCGTACTTTGCCGCAGTGGACCTGCTGCTGCTTGTAATCTGGTCTATTTCCCTGCTGGCGAAACCGGGCGGGAGCGCGAGTCTGCTCGGGTGGGCGAGGTTCCTGGCCTATGTGACCGGGTGCTTGGCGGCGGTGTTGGGACTGCGTTGGCTGCGGCGCAAGGTGATGTGGCGGCTGCGGAACCGGCTGATCGTCACCTATGTTTTTATCGGCGTGATTCCGGTGATTCTGCTGCTGGCGATCGGGGTGATCACCGCCTACCTGTTTGCGTGGCAATTCGCTACGTACGTCGCTACGTCCGATTTCCACACAGAAATATCGACGCTCGCGGCGGTGAATAACCGGGTCGCGGTGAATATGGCCGACCGCATCGCAAAGGGCGCGGCACCGAGCGAAGCGCTTTTGCAGCAGGCCAGCGGACGTGAGCCCGTGTACCTGGACCGCGAGATCACGGCCTGGTACCGCGGGAAATCCTACGTGCTGCCGGCGAACGCCGTGGCCGCAGCGCCGCCACGCGGGGCAAAAGAAGTACGTAACTTCGCGCAGGACGGGGGGCGGCTGCTGCTGCGGGTCGCCGATACCGTGCCCGCAGGCAAAGACGAGCTGGTACTGATTTCGAACGTCCCCCTGGATGAGAAATTGCTGGCGCGAGTGGGCGCGCGGCTCGGCGAGGTGTCGGTGTCCCTGTTTTCCTCGAATCGGTTGCGGAGGGCGACAGACGCGAAGGACAAGGACGCGAACAACCGTCCGCAGATCGTGATTGGAGATGAGCGGTTGGACATCAAGAGTGACGCGGCGGCCGACACACCCGCAGCGGTCAAGGCGGGGAAACTGCCGCCGCCCGCGAACCGCTTCGATCGCGAGATTACCGGCGGAAGTTTACTGAAGGTGCTGGACTGGAAGTCGGGCCAAGAACGCACGGCACTGCTGGCGGTGGTGACGCGGCCGTCGCTGCTGTACGACCGGCTGTTCCGCACGGTGGGGCAGTCGGCGACGTTCATTATGGCAGTCCTGGTGGCGGTGGTGGCGCTGTTCGGAGTGATCGAACTGCTGGCGCTGTTCATCGGGGTGCGCCTGACGAGGACGATTACCCGGTCGGTGGCGGCGCTGTATCGCGGGACGCAGCAAGTCAACCGTGGTGATTTCGCGCATCGCATCGAGATCCTCAGCGAAGACCAACTGGCGGCGCTGGAAAGCTCGTTCAATTCCATGACCACGTCTCTGGAACGGCTGCTGCAGGAGCAGAAAGAGAAGCAGCGGCTAGAGAACGAGTTGGTCATCGCGCAGGAAGTGCAGGCGCAGTTGTTCCCGCGGGAATCAGCCGATCTGGCGGCGCTGGAGCTGCACGGGATTTGCCGTCCGGCGCGGACGGTGAGCGGCGATTATTACGACTTCCTGCCGATGGACAGCGACAAAGTCGGGCTGGCGGTAGGCGACGTCAGCGGGAAAGGAATATCCGCGGCCCTGTTGATGGCGACAATCCACTCCGCGGTCCGGGCATACAGCCTGGAAGCGGCGGTGGCGCCGGCGTTGCCGGCCTCGGTCGGGGGCGGCGGGACGGCGTTTCACGGGAGCGCGCTGGCGTACGCCAATGGCGATCTTTCGCCGGCGGCGCTGATGTCGCTGCTGAATCGGCAGCTCTATCGCAGCACCCCGAGCGAGAAATACGCAACGCTGTTCTTCGGTACCTATGACGGTCACAGCTGCACCGTGAACTACTGCAACGGGGGACATCTGCCGCCGCTGGTACTCCACGCCGACGGCACCGCCTCGCGGCTCGACGCCGGGGGAACGGTGGTGGGGCTGTTCGACGGCGTGAACTATGACGAGACGCAGGTCGCGCTCTCGCCGGGCGACATCCTTGTTGCCTACAGCGACGGCATCACCGAACCGGAAAATGATTTTGGCGAATTCGGCGAGCAGCGGCTGGTGGAACTGGTGCGCGAAAACCGGAATCTGCCGCTGGCGCGGATTTCCGACCTGGTGATGTCGGCGGTGCTGGATTGGATTGGCGGCAGCGAGCAGCCCGACGACATGACGCTGGTGCTGGCGAGGCCGAGGTAGGCTTCAGGCTTCGGGATTCAGGCTTCGGGCTTTAGGTTAGAGATCCCTCGACTCGGGTTTCCCGCTCACGACCACCCAGCACGCAAAGGCAGGCGTGCAGGGGACCCCGGTAAGAACGCGCGGGAGCCCTTTCTCGCTCGGGATGACATCGGCCACACAAAAGATGAGATGGCTCTAAGCGTTGGTTCTCTTCTTGCGCGTCGCCTTCTGGTTCGCCACCCGCGGTAGAGTCAGGAGTTCGCCACCGAGCATCTGCACAATTTCAAAGCAGAGGTCGCCGCGCTTCTTCAGGAACTCCACCACCTCAGCGCCAGGTATGAAGGCAACCTGCGAGTCATCAATCAACTCGGCGGTAAAGAGATAGGTGCGGTTGAGGATGGCGCCAGGAAGGCCGAGCACGTAACCAGGACCGACGTTGCGAAAGGTCATGGTGCGGCCGTTGTCGGCGCGCAGCGAGAGGTTCGCCTTGCCGCGCAGGAGCAAATAGACGCCGCGGGAGGGCTCACCCTGGCGAAAAAGGGTAGTGCCTCGCGGGTAGAAGGTGGAGGGAGCAAGGGTCTCGAAGCCGGCGCGCAGGTCGGGATGGCCGGTGAAGGCCTCGCCGGATTTGCCGCGAACGTTCGGCTGATTCTTCATGCCCGTAAGAACCTTCGACGCACGCATTCCTTGTACGCCGGAGGTTGGCTGGCTGCCGTGATGCTCGTCACAGGTAAGGGTGAGGAGACCCTAGGTTGCTGGCAAGGGGATATAGCTGCAGGCTTGCCGCAGGGCCGGCCACAGCGAGTGACGTAGAGGTCACGAGGCGCGAACGAGACTCCACGGAGCGCTCGCGACTCGGGACTAACTGTTAACCAATCCCTTCGCTCGCTGCAAGGCCCGGCGCAGGGTCTGATCGAGCGCGGCCTTGGTTTGCAAATATTCCTCCTCCGTGATGCGGCCCTGCTGGCGCTCGATTTCGAGCTGGAAGAGCTCTTCCTTGAGGCCTTGGAGGAGCATGCCGGATTGCGGCACGTAGGTCTGGAGCAGAGGTCCGGGAAGGGAGGCGGGCGCGGGTTGCGGGGCAGCAGCGCGCGCAGGTTTCGGAGCGGCGGCACGGACAGGCTTCGGAACGGCGGCGGCCGCGGGTTGCGAGGCAGAAGCCGACTGGTTGCGAGTAGCTACCCATCCCCCACCGGCAGCCAACAAGGCAAGGCCACCTGCGAGTATAGCCCAACGATATTTGTGAATAGGATCGGGAGTGCCCTCGGGCGTTCCCAAACCTCCACCGGGACGACCGGCGGCGCCGCCACCCATGGCGCCGCCTGTGTCGGCCTGCTGCTGGCCGCCCTGGCCCTGTTGCTGGTCGGTCAGCACGCCGGTTCCGGAGATACGGAAGCTGAGGTCCTTGTCGGGAGTAACCTGCGTGGTGACCTGCAAATTCGATTGCGGATCATCACTCACCGGGGAAAACAGGCCTTGAACCTTGGCGCCGAATTCCATGCTCTTGGGCAGCATGACCGCAAAATGCTCGAGGCGGCCGGTGATCTTGGGCTTCAGCGTCGCTTCGCCCGAGTAGGGCAGGTGATAAACGACCTCGAAGCGCGTCTCGCCGGGGCGGATGGGAAAGATGAAGTAATACTTCCCTTTTACCTTGTCGTCGGGCACGGGCGCGGTGTTGACGGGCATGCCGCCGGGCCCTTGCGCAATGCCCGAGTCAACCTTGGCACCCTCAGGAAGAGTGATTTCGTAGGTGCGGTCCGCCATCAACGAGCGCGGCGGGTCGGAGCTGTTCTTCACCGAAATCAGCTCGATGATCTGGAGCGAGTCCTGGCCGGCCGCCTGCACGCGCATGACGCGCACGTTTTCGCCGACGCCGTCCAGCTTCTTGGCCGCATCGTACACCTTGATCTCCGTGGTCGTGGCGCCCGGAAGAGTAGGGCCGCCAGCGGGGAAATAGTTCACGCCCTGGTGATTGACGCGGACCAGGTGCGGTCCGCCGGAGTCAGTCAGGTTAAACGTGAACTTGCCCTGGGCATCAGTTTGGGTGCGTCCGGATTCCTGCATGCCCTGGGCGAGCGTGAGCAGGACAACGTCGTCGCCCGCAGCGGGCTTGCCGGTGGTCGCGTTGCTGACAGTACCGCTCAGGGTTTGGGCGTATGCGGCGGAGGCAAACAAAGCCGCCGTGGTAAAGGCGATCGCCAGCAGTTGGCTGGTCGTGAAACGGTACTTCAAGCTCTCGCTCCTTTGGGTTGCAGCGGTGGGTTTTCCAGCGCGTCAATCTCGGCCAGCAGGGCGGCGGCTTCGTCTTCCAGGGCCGCGCGCATCGCCTCGTAATCGGCTTCGGGGTACTTCCCTGCCCTGAATTCAAAGTTGAGGTCGCGCAGATTCTCGTAGACGGTTTCCTTGCGCTCGTTGAGGAACGCCAAGCGGGTCTTCTCCTCGCCGGCATCGACCTGCGAAGGCAGCGAAAACATGTAGAAGAAGAGCGCAGCGGCCATGAGCACGCAGGCGGCGATAATCATAGTTCGGTCTCCTCGTGGACACGGCGGCGGAGGCGGTCGAGCTTGGCCGGGTCAACCGCGGGGATGCGAACCACCGCCGCACGCCGCGTATTCCAGGTCTTGACGACCATCACGACCAGCAGCAGGCCGCCGGTGAGGGCGACGAAGGGCATGATCCAGGCGACGCGATTGAAGCCGGTGGTGGTGGGGGCGGCGAGCACGGTCGGGCCGTACTTTTGCACGAAGCCCTGCAGGACCAGATCGTCGCTGTCGCCGCGCTGCAGCCCAGCCATCAGCTCGTTGCGCATGCCGTCGGAGTAAGTGCAGCCGACGTGATTGCACTCCAGCAGCACCTGATTGCAGCCGCAGCGGCACATGAGCTTGTGGCCGAGATTGTCGAAGCGTCCGGAGGCGTCGTCGCCGGCGCCCATGAACAACACGATCGCAGCGAGGAGCACGAACAGGCGCGCTGCAAACCGCAACGTTGCAGGTTTCACGTTTCGGGTTGCCGCTGTCATCGGCCTGCTCCCACGGGTTCACCGGCGGGTGCGACAACGCGAGCCGGCGCGGCGACGCGAGCCGGCGCCATGTTGGGCACCAGCGCCACTCCTGTTCCGGCGATCACGATGAGCACGCCGATCCAGATCCAAAGCACCAGCGGATTCAGGTGCGCGCGGATAATGGGACGGCCGGTTTGGTCGTTGAGGCCGCTATATACAAGGTAGAGATCCTCGCGCATGGTGGAGCGGTTGGCGACCATGGTGGCAGTCTGCTGGCTAGCCTTGTAAAAACGGCGTTCGGGGTACATGGTAGTCAGCGGCTTGCCGTCCTTACTGACGTCAATGATGGCCCACTGGCTGCTGTAGTTGGGATTGTCGTCGTCGGTATAGGAGCGACAGGTCAGCGTGTAGGGCCCGACGCTCATCTGCTGGCCGTTACCGAGCTCGCGTTCCACGTCCTGGTTGAAGGCCGCACCCGCGAAGCCGATCATGATGACGATGACGCCGAAGTGCACGATGTAGCCGCCGTAGCGGCGGGTGTTGCGGCGGGTGAGTTGCACCATGCCGGCAGCCAGCGAGGAGCCGGTGTGACGCGCGATGACACGGCCGCCGCGAATGAATTCCGAAGTCACGGTCGCCGCCACCAGCACCGCCAGCGTGATGGTCATCAGCGAATAGAAATACGAGATGTCCTTCCACGGGCGCATGCCGAAGGGCCCACCCCAAGACGAGGGGGTCACGATCAGTACGACGGCGGCGGCCACGGCGACTAAAGTCGGCACCAGGAAGTTGCGCTTCAGACTCTCCAGCGAAGTCCTGCGCCAGGCGAGCAGCGGTCCGAGCGCGGTCAGCAGCAGCAGCAGCAGAGCGACCGGGATGTTCACGCGGTTAAAGAACGGCGGGCCGACGGTGATCTTGTGTCCCTGCACCCACTCGCTGAGGATGGGGAACAGAGTGCCCCAGAGCACGGTGAAGCAGGCGACGAGAAGGATGAGGTTGTTGAACAGGAAACTGGACTCACGCGAGACCAGCGATTCCAAGCGGTGTTCGCTCTTCAAATGCGAACGGTTCTTGACGAAGAAGAAGACGCAGGTGGCGAAGGCAAGCGCCAGGAAGGCGACAAACCAGTCGCCGATGGAAGATTGCGCGAAGGCATGGACCGAGCTGACCACGCCGCTGCGCGTCAGGAAGGTGCCGAAGATGGAGAGCAGGAAGGTGCAGAAGATGAGCCACATGTTCCACATCTTCAGCATGCCGCGTTTTTCCTGCATCATGACCGAGTGCAGGAAGGCCGTGCCGGTCAGCCACGGCAGCAGCGAGGCATTCTCCACCGGGTCCCATCCCCAGTAGCCGCCCCAGCCCAGCACCGAGTAAGCCCAGTGCGCGCCGAGAAAGATGCCGCAAGTGAGAAATCCCCAGGTGACCATGGTCCAGCGGCGGGTGATGTGGATCCACTTCTCGCCGGGATAACGCATGATCAACGCCCCCAGGGCGAAGGCGAAGGGTACCGTGAAGCCGACGTAGCCGAGGTAGAGCATCGGGGGGTGGATGACCATCTCGGGATACTGCAACAGCGGGTTGAGGCCGTTGCCGTCGGGCGGGATGGCGCCCTGGGTGAGCGCGAAGGGGGGCGCGGCGAAGTTCACCAGCAGCAGAAAGAAGACCTGCACGGCAGCAATGATCACCGAAGCATAGGCCACCAGGCGCGTGTCGACTTTGTGGCGCATACGCAGCACCAGGCCGTAGGTGGCCAGCAGCAGCGACCAGAACAGCAACGAGCCTTCCTGCCCGGACCACAACACGGCGAACTTGTAGGGCGCGCTCAGGTCGCGATTGCTGTGGTGCAGGATGTAGGCGATGGAGAAGTCGTTCTGGAAGCTGGCGGCCACCAGCACCGCGGCGGCGATGGCGATGCAGGCCCAAACGGCGATGCCGGCGCGGCGAGCGGTTTCCCCCAGGCGTTCATAACTCGGGCCGTGACGAAAAAGCGCAACTATGCCCGCAGCGAAACAATAGACGCTCAGGGCCAAAGCAAAGACCAGCGAGAAACTACCCAGTAGAGGCATTAGGAGGACTCACCCGTGGGAATTATTCTTGCAGAAACTCACGCCCTGGGCAACTGGGTGAGGGACATGACCCAGCAATGGGGGCGCCGAATTCCTTCGCTTCTAAGTAGCAGATGCCGTGCCGGCGCGTGGCGATTCCAATTCTTGGAGCGGCGCGCCGGGCGTGAGGCGCAGTAGGAAGGACGATGCCAATCTGGACCGCGTCCCAACATCGGAATTTAAGGGTATTTTAAACCGAGTCTCCGGGATGAATCGGAGTGGCGCTGAGCTACGGTGAGAGTGAGCGTACAGCTCAGAACTCGCGACCCGGATCAAAAATGCCAAACATTCTCGTCATCGATCAAGACTTGCACCTGCGCCGGATGGTCAGGCAAGTGCTGGAGCGCGTCGGTTTCGCCGTGGCGGAAGCCGTCACCCTGAAGGAAGTCACCGAGCAAATCGCGCAGCGCGTGCCCGACGTAATCATTCTCGATTGCCTGCTGGGCGGAAGTGGACTCGGGCTGGACCTGCTGCGGGATATCCGGGCGACGCCGCGCACGCACGACATACCGGTGATCCTGACCACCGGCATTCCGGAACCCGAAATTGATATACGCCTGGGCAACTGCGGCGCGACCGCGTACCTGCTGAAGCCGTTCGGCCCGCGCGATCTGGTGCAAGCGGTGGCAATTGCCGGGGGAATCCAGCCGCCTGCGCCGGGTTCGAAGCCAGGGATCTCGTGTGGCACGCTGTTGCGCCCGGCGAAGAGCCCCTGACACCGAGTCGCGCCCTCCGGCAACGGTCAGGCGTGGTCCTTCATGGAATCGCGCAGCAGAGCGATAAGCTCCGGCGGCGGGCAGGGCTTTTGCCGAAAGATGACGTTCAATCCATCATATTCGGATTCCACTTCCGGCAGGCCGGTAATGACGATGACCGGAATGTCGCGCTGCACTTCGCGAAGCCGGCGGACGAACTGAGCGCCGCTGGCGCCCGGCAGGATGTGATCGGTAACGATGGCGCCGATGCTGGAGGCCAGTCCACTGCGGAGCAGAGCTTGCGCGCTCTCCGCAGTGGTGGCGATGCAGATTTCGAATCCGGCGCCGCGCAACACGGCCCCACGCACACTGAGTTGCTGCGGGCTGTCGTCAATGAGCAGGATTCTACGCAATCACCGCGCCGCCGGTACGAAGTTTTCGGCCCATCCGCCAAAGCGGAACGCTGCTACGCCGTGCGCGAAAAACGTGACCGCACTTCCGTCTCCGCTTGAAACCAGTCGTCCTGGGCGAAGCCCTCGACGCGTCCGCGCTGCTCGTACAGTTCGTAGGCGCGGACACGAATCGCCGATTCCACGTCGGAAGCTGCATTGGCGTTGCCGTTGGTTGGCTCAGCCGAAGCGGAACTGGCCGGCTTGACTGGGGATTTCGTCACTTGCGCACGCTTTACTCTGGCCATTTCACCGAACTCCTTGGGGGTTTAAAGCTGAGGTAAAACCGGCGTTCACAGCAGGTTCACTCGCTTGTCGTGATTTATCAAATATAACCTTTCCGGCTGTGGATTTTGTGGGCGCGCGGAAAAAAATTCTCGACCACGTTTGCCGGCCCGCGAGCCGAAGAATCATCTCACGCTGCTTCCCGATAAAAAGTTCGGTTTGGATTTCGTTGCTGGCCGGCGCATGGCAGCGCGCGGCGGCCGGGATCAATGACGGAGGATCAGTGAAAATCGTGCGACTTGGTTTCGGCTTCGGTGACCGGCAAGGGCAGGACACGTTCGGCCTTGACGGAAATCACGTTGTCGAGGTTCTGCAATACGCCTTCAATGAGCAGGAACTTTTCCCCGGCCAGGAGGAGGCGGTGCTGCGCGAATAAATCCGGGGTAACGATGGCATTGGCGATGCCGGTCTCGTCTTCGAGGCTGAGGAAGACAAAGCCGCGGGCGGTGCCGGGACGCTGGCGAGCGATGACGCATCCGGCGGCGCGCACGAATTGTCCGTGGGGAATTTTTTCCAGCTCGGCGGCGGTGCGAATGCCTTTGGCTTTGAGTTCGGCGCGGCGGTAGGCCATGGGATGCGGGCCGACGGACAAGCCGGTGCCGCGGAAATCGGCCACCAGGCGCTCTTCGCGGTCCATGGGCTGAAGCGGCGAAGGCGCGTCGGGTTCGGGGATGTCTCGCAGCAGCGGTCCCTCGCCGCGGCTGGCGCTCGCGACCTGCCATAACGCATCGCGGCGATGAAATCTTGCATTCCCACCACGGAGGCACGGAGACACGGAGGATTGGCAATTTGTAATTTGTAATATGTAATTTTCCTTGCTGCCCGGTTGGCCTTCACTTTGCAAATTACCCGTAGCAAATTGCAAATTCTTCTCCGTGCCTCCGAGTCTCCGTGGTGGATTGCCTTCTCCGATCGAGTTCAGAGCCCCAATCTCGGCCAAGGTTTCCAGCTCCGTCCGGCGCAGTTCGGGGACGCGGCGCGCCAGATCGGTGATGGAGTCGAAAGGACGCTTCTCGCGTTCGCGCAGCAGGGCGCAGGCCGCGTCTTGGCGGAGGCCGCGGAGGTAACGAAGGCCGAGACGGACGACGAAGCGGTCGATGGTCGTTGGTCGATGGCCGGTGGCACGGGAAAAGTCGTTGGTCGTTAGTCGTTGGTCGTTAGCGGCGGGATGGGCCAACGACCGTCGACCATCGACCATCGACGGCTCCAACGTACACAGCCAATCCGATTTTGTTACAGCGACGGGGAGAACCTTCAGCCCGTGGCGCTGCGCATCCTTGACAATGGTGGAGGGGTGGTAAAAACCCATGGGCTGGTGGTTGAGCAGGGCCGCAGTGAACGCTGCCAGGTAGTGCGTCTTCAGGTAGGCGCTGGCGTAGGCGAGCAGGGCAAAGCTGGCCGAGTGCGACTCGGGAAATCCGTAAAGCGCGAACGAGGTGATGGAGTCAATGATCTGCTCCTGCGCACCGGGGACGATGCCGTTGCGCGTCATGCCCGCGCGCAGCTTGACCTCAATGTCGCGCATGCGTTTTGCCGAGCGCTTGAAGCCCATGGCGCGGCGCAACTCTTCGGCTTCGCCGCCGCTGAAGCCGGCGGTGATCATCGCCATGCGCAGCAGTTGTTCCTGGAACAGGGGCACGCCGAGCGTGCGCGCCAGCACCGGCTCCAGCGACGGATGCGGATAGGTGACCTTTTCTCTTCCCTGACGGCGCTGCAAAAACGGGTTCACCATTTTTCCGACGATCGGGCCGGGGCGGATGATGGCCACCTGGACGACAATGTCGTAAAACTTCCGCGGGCGCAGGCGCGGCAGGCACGACATCTGCGCCCGACTTTCGATCTGGAACATGCCGACCGTGTCCGCCCTCCGCAAAGCGGCATACACGGTGGGGTCGTCGGGCGGCAGGCGCGCCAGATCAACGTCCTCGCCATAGCGATCGCGGATGAACTGGATGGAATCTTCGAGAACCGCCATCATGCCCAGCCCCAGCAGATCCACTTTGATGATGCCGAGGTCGGCGCAGTCTTCCTTGTCCCACTGCACGACGACGCGGCCGGGCATCGAGGCCGGCTCCAGCGGCACTACCGAATCGAGTTGTCCCTGGCAGATGACCATGCCGCCGGAGTGCTGCCCGAGATGGCGGGGTAAGTCCTGAACGGCGAGGCAGAGTGCAAGGAATTTGCGCATGCGGGGATGGCGGAAATCGAAGCCGGCGCAGCGAAATTGCTTTTCCAGCGTATCGTCCGGGTCCTTGTATTCCCAGGCGCCGACCAGCGCGGAGAGGCGGCCGACGGTGTCTTCGTCGAAGCCGAGCACCTTGCCCATTTCGCGCGCCGCCATGCGCCCGCGGTAGGTGATGACGTTGGCGGTCATGGCGGCGCCGCGCTCGCCGTAGCGGCGGTACACGTATTGAATGGCGCGCTCGCGCTGCTCGCCGCTGGGGAGATCGAGATCAATATCCGGCCACTCGCCGCGCTCCTCGCTGAGGAAGCGCTCGAACAGCAGGTCCATGCCGACGGGATCCACCGCCGTGATGCCGAGCGAGTAGCAGACCGCGCTGTTGGCGGCCGAGCCGCGCCCCTGAACCAGAATTCCCTGCTCGCGGCAGAAGCGCACGATGTCCCAGACGATGAGGAAATATCCTTCGAGCTTGAGTTTTTCGATCAGCGCGAGTTCGCGCTCCACCTGGCGGCGGGCGCGCGCCCGCAGGTCGCGCGCCGCACGCCCGTAGCGTTTCTGGAAGCCTTCTTGCGTGCGCTGCCGCAGAAACGACATCATGGTTTCGCCCTCGGGCAGCGGGTAGCGCGGAAATTCGTAGCCAAGATCGGCGAGGGTGAACTGCAAGCGAGAGGAAACTTCCCTGGTGTTGGCGATGGCCTCCGGGAGATCGGCGAAAAGCTGCGCCATCGCGGACGGCGACTTGAGATGGCGCTCGTGGTTGCACGCCAGCAGCCGGCCGGCGGTGGCGAGCGTGCGGTGATGCTGGAGACAGGTGAAGACGTCGAGGATTTCGCGCTCTTCGGGTTTGGCGTGCCGCACGCCGTTGGTGGCGACCAGCGGCAGGCCAAGGGAGCGCGCGATCTCGACGAGGGCGAGGTTGCGCGCTTCTTCGTCGCGCAGAAAATGGCGCTGCAACTCGACGTAGACATTGTCGCGGCCGAAGAGGCGGACCAACCGCCCGACCTCGCGCTTCCCTTCCTCACGTCCGCCGCGGCGCAGCGCCAGTGCGAGCGGGCCGTCGTCGCCGCCGGTGAGGCAGAGCAGGCCGCAGGCATGTTCTTGCAGATCGTTTTCGCTGGCTGCGATGATGTCGGCGGGCGCATCTTTCGGACCACGCGCTTTCATGCGAGTGACCAGGCGGCAGAGGTTCTGGTAGCCCTCGCGGGATGCGACCAGCAGAGGAACGCGGCTTAATCCACGTGAAAAAGTGATCTCGCTCCCGATGTGCGCCCTCATGCCTGCCTTTTTCATGGCAAGGTGAAAACGCGGCGCGCCGTACACGCCGTCGCGGTCGAGCACGGCCATGGCGGGCATGGCGCGCTCGGCGCACACCGCCGCCAGTTCCTCGGGAACACTGGCGCCCGCGAGGAAACTGAAGGCGGAGGCGGCATGAAGTTCAACGTACATCGGGTAATTTAGTGATTTCGTAATTTGGCAATTTAGTAATTTCGTAATTTGGAAGACATCTCACAATGAACCATTTCAGGAAAGTGCGGATTCCCTCAGGGGCTAAAGCCCGCATTATTAGCGGCTCTGGGCGGCACGGCGAAAGCCGTGCCCTTCCCAAAACCCATTTGTGAGATAGCTCTAGTAATTGGTCATTGGGCAATTTGGCCGGGATTGTCGCCGCAGGAATGCCAGCGGCTTTGGTTTTCAAATTACCAAATTACGAAATTACCCAATTACCAAATCTCCTCAGTCATAGCTTCCCTCGACCAACCATTTGTCTCCGATCTCATCGCGAAATATGCGATAGAGGACGACTCCCTCTTCATTCCGCACGGCGACGTCCCACTCCGCGCGCGACCAAACTTGCTCGGTCCACCACTCGCCGGAGGAGCGCCACGGCCCGGCACACCACACGACATCCCCGCGCATGGCGGGGCGGTCCGGCGAGGCAAGCTGCGCCGGCCGGCCATCGCGCAGGGTCACGACCGCCGCCAGCGGAGGACGAAAGACACGGAGCGCGGTGATGGGCGGAGACTTCGAATGCTGCGTTGTCGTCGACGGTCTACGGTCGACGGTCGACGGCACCACGAACTTGCGCATCCGAAATCCGTCCGGCCGATGCGTATCCAAAATCTCCGGCGAGCCAACGCGGCGCTCCTGGCCACCAATCCCCGGCGACCGGCCACCGGCCGTAGACCGCCGACCAGAGCCTGCCCCGAGCGCAGTCGAGGGGACCGTCGACGTCCCTACCACGCGCTCCATACGCGCCAGCGTCACGGAGAGCTTTTCCGCTTCCGGCGCCTGCGGCACGAACAGTCCGTTTTGCGCGCGACGCGGCTCCGCCGGCTCCGCCTGCAACCAGATTTTCGTCACCGGCGCCGGCGGCGGATGCGCCTGCAAATCGAGTTGCAGCAGCTTGAGAAAAACCTTCGCATCGAGCATGGGTACCGGAAGCCGCAGCGTGCGTTCATGAATTGTGGAATTGCCGAACTGCGGAATTGCCGAATTGCTCTCGGCGTTATCTTCAATTCCGCAATTCCGTAGTTCCACAGTTCCGCAATTGCGCTCCGATTCCAACTCCAGGCGAAGTCTGATTTCGTTGGTCGCCAGCGCGCGGGCGGCGAGGCGCGCGCATAACTGCTCGATCATGCGGTTGAGCAAAAACGCCAGCGGCTCCATCAGGTCCACCGGATACTCCAGCTCAGCCGCCTCCTCGAAGCGCAGCGGCGGTTCGGCGACGACCAGCGGACGCCGCGCCTGGCCGCGCGCCAGCTTCTGCAAGCGCAGGCCCTGCTGTCCCAGCCGCTCGGTAACCGCGACCTCCGGCAGCGCGGCCAGCGCCCGCAGGTTGCGCACGCCCCAGCGCTCCAGCGTGTCCAGAATTTCTGATTGGCGGTTTGCGATTTCCGAGTTGTCGTTACTCGCAACTTGCAACTCGGAACTCGCAACTCGTGATCCCCAGTCCGCCGCGAGCAGCACTGCCACCGAAAGTTCGCCCAGCCGCTCCGCCTCTCTTCCTTCGGCGATAACCGTCACGCCGGCAAAGCCGCGCGCCGCCAGCACAGCCGTGTCCGGGTTGGACGCGACCGCGACATTGGCTTCCAGCCCCAGTTCCGAGCAGCGCCGGGTGATGTCGTGCGCCAGCTTCGCCGGCGGCCCGAAGATGCGTTCCAGTCCGGCCACATCCAGCACCACCGTGTCGGCCGCGGCATCTTCCACGCGCGGCGAAAATCCGCAGGCGCAATCCAGCAAGGCGGCATGCGCCGCCGCCTCGCGCTCCGCGGATCTCTGGCGAATCGATTCGCGGGCGAGGGCGCCCGCGCCACACAAGCAACGAACGTCGACCATCGACTCCGCCTGCAGCTTCGTCATGCCCGGCTCAACCCCTGCTTGCGCCGCGGTTTCATTCACCGCGACGACGTGCACCAGCGGCGGCGCGCCTTCCACCACCGCGACGGCGTGCTCGCGCAGTTCCGGCTCGGCGCGCACTAGGGCCTCGACGGGAAAATCCGGCACGTAGATGGCGGCGAAAGGCATACACAAGCTCTCAACTATCAGCCGTCAGCTCTCAGCTAATGCGGGTCGCGGCGCAGTTTTGCAATCAGCGGTTGGCAAATCACCAATCAGCAATCGCAAATCACAAATTCCCTCACCCTGCCCACTGCGTGCGGCTGGCAAATCTCGCGCCCGCCGACCGCACCGGCTTCTTCCCTTGCGCCGCCGATCTCAACACTTCAGCTGTCATCTCCAACCCCGACAAAACTCGCCCGTGCGCCGGTTCCGGCTTTTCCTGAAGCCTGAAACCCGAAGTCTGAAGCCTGGCTGATAGCTGAGAGCGGACAGCCGATAGCTGCAAAACCACCGAGGCGCAGGTTTTCGCGTACGGCTCCTGCTCGATGACCAGCAGCATGGTCGGGGTGTTCTCGACGGCGCGGCGGAAGCGGAACCAGGAGGTCAGCGGCACCCGCCGCGCCGCCTGCGCCGGCACGTCTCCCAAGTCCACCACCACCAGGCCGAGGCCGCCGCCCTGCAACAACAGGTCGGTCGCTTTCAGCGCCTGCTCCAGGCAGTCCATGGTCGATGGTCGATGACCCATGGCCGCGGAGTTCCCCGTCTTTGCCATCGACCATCGACCATCGGCCATCGACCTGTTCTTCGAACACCGCACCCACAGCAACTTCGGCAGTTCCACGCCCGCCGCTTCCGCCGACTTGGGATCGAAGCTGTCGCAGGTGTCCACCAGGGCGCAGACCTCGCCGTGCGCGGTCATGGCCGCCATCAGTGCGAGCAACACGCTGGTTCGCCCCGACGACGCCAGTCCGCAGATCTCGGTTAATGCGCCGCGCGGCAGGCCTCCGGTAAGGACATCGAGTGGCTCGATGCCGGTGAGCACGGTTGCCGTCGCCGGCCTGTCTACCAGCCGTGAAGCGGTCATGACCGGCGGAAGTTCCACCGCGCGTGCAGTTCCGCTGCGTGAGAGTTGCAACGTGCAACGGGAAGCCTCTTCTTCCAAGGAGACGGAGACCGGTGCGGCGTTCATGGCAGAACCTCGGATGGCACGGCGCGGAAAGCGAAGCTGGGGGCTTCCGACGAGCGGAAGGGGTTGTTTCGCTTTTTATTCGCCTTACAAGAGTTATTTTGCGACGCCAAGGGAGGGTTGTCAAGGGCGGGAAAAGCCGCTCTGCTGGCGGCTTTCATCGCTATTTACGCATATGGAAACAGATTTTGACCATGGCTGTACTAATTTGATATCAACGCGGATGTCCTCGGCCGCGCACCCGCTGACATGCCGGCAAACTTCTTGTTACAATCACCACGAGTTCCCGCGAGTGGCGCTATCGTCTAGGGGTTAGGACGGAAGATTCTCAATCTTCAAACCCGGGTTCGATTCCCGGTAGCGCTACCAACCTTTCCAATCAATTGATTAGCTCACTTCCCTGCACACTGGTTTCGAGCATTTGTGACGGCAGGGGGCGAGTGGGAGCGAATCCGACACTGGCTAATGTGACGGTAGCAAATCTGATCTGTGAGCGGCCTAGCGAATAGGCCGCGATTCTCCGATCTGCGCCAAAATAATCAGGCCGACCGGGTGTCATAATCACAGCGAACAGTCACCGTGATCGAGCTTCCGTCAAATCCGCGAAAAGCTGCACTGACGATCGCAGTGCTTGCCGATGCGATTCAGATCGCACTGTTTCCACTATTTGCCGAAGGCGCGCTCTCGCCGCTCGACGATTTGCTGGACATTGCAGTGGCTTGGCTGCTGACGAAACTGCTGGGCTGGCATTGGGTGTTTCTGCCGTCATTTATTGCCGAATTGGTACCCGGTCTCGATCTCGTGCCAAGCTGGACAATTGCGGTGCTTTACGTCACCCGCGAAATCCCCAAAGAACATTCTGCCGCTGAACCGCCAACCATCGAAGGCCATCTGTAAAACCCATGTCGATACAGAAATCATACACAGAATCCCTACGAGCTTACACATTGGCAGAGACGGGCTTTCCGGGGAGTGGTTTCCCCCAGATGCATCTGCTGGGTTCCAAACTCAGCAAGCCGACTTCGTCATTAACCATGCCGCCGACCCAAACCACGCGAAAACGTGCCCCCTTGCCCCGGTATTCCACCTTGACCACCGAGGCAGGTTCCAGAAGAGGCGGTGCCCCCGAGAGGCGTGCCCCACGCGCACTGACATCGCGGGTGAAGACCGTTTGCGCGAACGGGTGGCCGCTTCCATCCGTTCCACGAAGGCTGACACGCAGTCGAACTAAATGGCGAGGGTCAAGGCGAGTGTACATGGAACTTCGGCGTCCCCAAGATCAGCCCCGAGCAGAGACGGGCGGGGAGTTCTCCCGCAAATTATAACGCGCCGGGCGACTCGCTGGTGGCAGTGCGTGTCACAGATCAGCCCTGCCGCTGCGCCGCCGCACCAAAACGGCGCGACGGGTAGATTGACGCGAGCCTTTCCGCCATCCCAGTTTTGGTGATCCTCGCTGGCGGCATAACGGCCCGCGTCAATGGTCGGAGTGAAAGACGGAAGCCACAAGGTCAGGACGAGCATCCTCGCCGCGCAGCGCAGAGATAGTGGTCTCTCCATTCGGCATTCCTTGTGCTCTCCACCAGAGCCCTACCTGTTCCGCAGGGTTAGCATTCGGAGTACAAACCCAGCACCGAACCCCAAGCACAGAAAGGCGACCAGCAATCGGGGCATCGTCACCTGCGCAAAGTGCAAACCGAGCGGGTGGGCGAAATAAGCTCTGGTCGCTCCGCGAAACATGGCGTACGCAACGACTACGATGATTAAGCCGACCAGCGCCCCGCCGACGCCACCCACCAATGCTCGAAGGAAGCTCTCTTCATCTGTCCGGCCCGATGTACCCGCCCGAAATGCCAGATACGACAGGCAGGCGGTGACAACAGCGAATACCACTGAAGAAACTCGGAAAAAGTGTGGGGTTATCGCGAGGACGCCGATGCTGCGTGCGGCCAAGGCTGCAAAACAAACCCCCGAGGCAGCGCCAATGGCCGCAACGATCCAACGTCGTCCTCTTCCTCTCATGCTGGCGGATTCTACGACTCCCTACCTCTAAGTTCCTAATCGCTCTTGCCAGATGCTGCTTCGGCGCAGGTTCTCAGTCAAATGGCGGGTGTCAGAGTAGCGCGAGGGGATAAGAAGCTTTCGCGCGTGGTCGAACGGTTAAACTAAGCAGTACGTGCTCCGACTCTGCGCCATTGTTGGCCTGCTCCTGCTGGCCGCCTCCGCCAGCGGGCAATCCTCCTCGTTGCGGCTCACCGTCACCGACGAAAACGGCATTGGCGTCCCCGGGGCTGTCATCCAACTGCAAGGCCCGGCGGCGCTGCGTTGCGAAACCGACCACGCCGGCCGCTGCTCCTTCCGCGCGCCTGCCGGGTCCTATCGCCTCGCCATCAATAAGGACGGCTTCTACGCCCTGAGCACGGACCTCCGCCTCCCCGAGGTCTCGCATCTCGATCTGAACCTGGCGCACGTGCAGGAGGTGAAGGAAAGCGTGGACGTGGTCGCCTCCACGCCGCAGATTGATCCCACCCAGATCGCCAACACGCAGTCGCTCGACTCGCAGGAGATCATTGATATCCCGTACCCCACCACGCGCGACATCCGCGAAGCCCTGCCGCTGATTCCCGGCGTCGTGCGTGACTTCTCCGGCCAGGCGCACGTCGCCGGCGGCGCCACCTGCGAAACTCTGGACACCCTCGACGGCTTCAACATCGGCCATCCGGTTACCGGCACGCTCGATCTGCGCTTCAGCTCTGACGCCGTCCGCGAGATTGACGTCCAGGGAAGCCGCTACTCCACCGAGTTCGGCCAGTCATCCGCCGGCGTGATCGGCTTCGCCACCGGCATGGGCGACGACCGGGTTCGCTTCTCTGCCACCAACTTCATCCCCTCGGTGCAGAACAAGAAGGGGCTCAATTTCGACAAGTGGACGCCGCGTGCCACTCTCTCCGGCCCCATCGTCAAAGGCAAAGCCTGGTTCCTGCTCGCCCCCGACGGCGAGTACGACAACAACATCATCAAGGACCTGCCCTCCGGCGCCGACACCAATCCTTTGTGGCGCGTCAGCAGTCTCGCGAAGGTGCAGGTGAACCTGACGCAGGCGAACATCCTCAGCGGCAGTTACCTGATAAATCATTTTCACTCCGACTTCGACGGCCTCTCGTTCTTCACCCCGAAGGAGACCACCCTCCTCCGCGACGACGGCGCCTACCTCGCTACCATCAAGGACCAGCACTATTTTTCCAGCGGCATGTTGTTTGAAATCGGCGCCGCCGTGAACCAGTACGACGACACCGCGCGCCCGATGGGCACGTTACCCTATGTCATGACTCCCGGGCTGGCCCGCGGCAATTTCTTCGAGAGCACGCGCGGCAGTTCTCGCCGCATCGAAGGCATTTCCAATTTGTATCTGCCGCTGCAGCACCTCGGCGGGCGTCACGAAATCCGCGTCGGCCTCGTTATCGACCGCCTTGACGACACCCAGCACATCCAACGCAGCCCCATTTCCATCCTGCGGGCCGACGGCACTCTCTACAGCCACATCGTGTTCACCGGCCCGCACACGTTTTCGCAGGACAACATCGAACTCGGCGCCTACCTGCAGGACCGCTGGTCGCCCACCGACCGTCTGCTTGTACAGGCCGGCATCCGATTCGACCACGACCGCTTCGTCGGCCGCACCATGGTCGCGCCGCGCCTTGGCGTCACCTACAAGCTCAGCAACAGCGGCGACACCAAGCTCAGCGCCGGCATCGGCATCTATCACGACGCCACCAACCTTGAACGCGTCACCCAGCCGCTTCAGGGCGGGCGCTTGCAGTACATCTACGACGCAACCGGAACCACCATCGTCGGGCCACCGCTCCCCACAGCGTTTTCGCTGAATCGCAACACGCTCGCCGTTCCGCGTTTTCTGAACTGGAGCGTCGGGCTTGAGCGCCGCCTGCCCGCCGCCATCCTGGTCAACGCGCAATACATGCAGCGCGACGGCTCGCACGGCTTCGCGTACACCAACCTGTCCACCGTCCCGCTCATCGGCCAGTACCTTCTCACCAACACCCGCCGCGACCACTACCGCGCCTTCCAGATCTCGGCCCGCCGCTCCTTCAGTGAAAACCACGAAGTCCTGATCGCCTACACGCGCTCACGCGCCCGCTCCAACGAAGTCGTGGATTTCACCCTCGATAATCCTGTCTTCAGCCCCCAAGCTTCCGGCGCCCTTCCCTGGGATTCGCCCAACAAGCTCGTCTCCTGGGGATTCCTACCGTTCCCCCGCACGAAAAAGTGGGACATCGCATACTCCGCCGACTGGCACACCGGCTTCCCCTTCAGCGTCGTCAATCAGAAGCAGGAGATCGTCGGCTCGCCCAACTCGCGCCGCTTTCCCGACTACTTCGCGCTCAACCTCTTCCTCGAGCGCCGCTTCGCCCTGCGCGGCCTCAACCTCGCCCTGCGCGGCGGTTTCGAGGACCTCACCGGCCGGCGCAATCCCTTCACGGTGAACAACAACATTGATTCGCCCAACTTTCTTCAGTTCGAAGCCGCCACCGGCCGCGCTTTCACCGCCCGCATCCGCTTCCTGGGAAGGAAGAGATAACGACCTGCGTGCTTCGGTTCCTTTACGGTTTAGTTCTCAAGGCACGGCGCAAGCGTTCCAGTCCTGGTTCCGAGGTCTGGGGCCACTGTTGATTAGTCGCCCTAACCAAGGCTATGGGCCTGAAACTCACGGGTGAAGCCGGATAATAATCCCGATCATTGGATGGTTGCTGCACGGTTGCTCTTTTTGATTCCTGCACCACCACTCATGCAGCGGGTCGCGCTAAAATCTGACAGATTCATTTCCCGCCACTCTTGTCGATCAACAAAGCGCCGATTCTCCCGCCACCTTTCGTCGCTTAAGAGGAGGTGTCGCATGACCCCGGAAACGCAGCAGACTGAATACCCGTACTCGGTGAAGATCGAGACCTCGACAGGCCAGTCGGCCACTGTCACCATCGCGTTCCTGACGCCGAAGCAAGTGGAAAATTTTCTTCAGTTTGACTTTAAGCGGCTGACGCAAGAAGCGGGTGTAAAGGGCGCCCGCATTCATGTGGAACGGGCCATGACCGCTGACTACGAGAAGGTCCTCGACGAGGTTACGTCGTGTCTGCGGACTTCCACGGAGAAAGCGGCTTAGAACGGATTCGAGATAGTGTAGTGGCCCTCTCATGTACCTCAGCGGCTGAAGCCGGAATGATGGTAATGGCTTTTCCGCAGGCCTAAAGGCCTGCGCCACCCAGGTACCGATACAGAAAATCCTATACCGGTCGCCAGCAGCATCGTCGTAGAGCGACGGCGAGCAACGATGGGTTGCAGCGGTGCTAAACTCTCCGCACGATGGCGAACATGGAGCCAGCATGGAGCTGGGGTGAGGATCCTTCCGGGACCACCCCTTTTGTCGAGACCGCGCCGTTCCTGGAATCGGCGACTCCGGAGGAGGTTTTCGGCGGAAGCACTGGGCGCGGAGTCAAGGTCGCCATTGTCGACAGCGGTGTCGACAATGCCCACCCGGCGGTGGCCGGCGCAGTCCGCGGTTGGGTGGAACCCGAATTCGGCGAAGACGGTGGGCTCACGATTAAAACCGCCCCACACGAGGATGCATTCGGGCACGGGACGGCATGCGCCGGGGTAGTGCATCGCATCGCGCCCGAGGCCGAGCTTTACAGCGTGCGAGTGCTGGGCGCCGGCCTGGTGGGGCGCGCGCAGAGCTTCGCCGAGGGGCTGCGGTGGGCGGTCGAGAACGGCATGCACGTAGTAAATCTTAGCCTGGGCACAACCGTCCGGGACTATTTCCACCTACTTTACGAGCTGGTCGACCAAGCCTATTACCGTGGCACGGTTCTGGTAACCGCTGCCAACAACATGCGGGTGCTCAGCGCTCCCTCACTGTATGCACCCGTCATTTCCGTGGCCTGCTATCAGGGCGCGAGCGACGACGACGTGCTCAATTATTGGTGTAATCCCTCTCCCCCGGTGGAGTTCGGAGCGCCCGGCATTAACGTCCGCGTGGGATGGTTGGGCGGCGGCTACATTACGGCCACGGGAAACAGCTTTGCCGCTCCCCACATTACCGGCCTGGTGGCTTTGCTGCGCAGCAAGCACCCGCACCTGACTCCATTCGAGGTAAAGACGCTGCTCCGCGCATCGGCTCGCAATGCACGCCGCAGTGTCGACGGCGGCACTCAGGACCGGCGGAGGGCGCCGTCGGCGGAGGCTCGCCGCGGCCCGCCGGCCAGGCGAGACCGAAGGTAGCTCGCGAAACTTTCCAGCAAAGCGCGACAGGCCGCGGTTTCGCCGTTTCCGTATTGCACGATCTCGTGAATCAGCCCCGACAACTCCATGGCGTGGCGGTGCGCAGGATCGTTTACGTCTCGCGCAACCGCGGCTGCCGCCTTCTCGATCCCTCGCTGGCGCCCGGGTGAGACCGGGCCGAAGGCGGAAATCAATTGCATCAGCATGGAGGTGATTGAAGTCTGGGCGCGTGACTGCTGAATGGCGATGGCTGCCTGGTTCGCGAACAGGCCCAGGGTCTCCAGGTCGGCTGCGCCAAAAGATTCCTTTCCATTCTTGTCCAGAAGTTCGAGGACACCGATGACGCGGTCCGCATAAAGGAGTGGCACGGCAAGGATGCTCTGCGGCATGTAGCCGACGCGACGAGCAACGTCGGCGGCGTGACGTGGATCGCTCCCCACATTCGATATCGCCATGGCCTGCCCGGTGGCGGCGACCAGTCCAACAATGCCATGGCCCATCGGTACCCTGATCTTGCGCAGCTCCTCGCTTTTCTCGCCCTGAACCACCTCGAATACCAGCTCTTTTGCGCTTTCGTCGAGCAGGCAAAGCGAAGCGGCGCGCGCATCGATCACGCGGCTCGCGGTGCGAACGATCATCTCCAGCAGTTGGGATTGCGCAACCGGTGCGGCAATGACGTTGGCGGATGCCCCCAAGCTCATGGCCCGCCGCAACTCCTGGACGAATGTGGCCTTGCGCGCGCCACGACGCCGTTTCTGAGGTTGTGCGCGTTGGCGTTTCGTCCGTCCGCCTCCTGGCATGAGGGTTTGTTTTTCCGCGGTGCTCTGCGGGTCGTGATACCCCACCCCGGTTAGCGTTGTCAATAGCGGGCGGGATTGCACCCGGCATTGTGCTTTGCCATCTAGCTTACGTGATGGCTCTGCTGGCCCCGGTGAGCACCATCGCGGCCCCCGTTAGCAGGACAAGCGCCCCGGCCACCAAGTACATCGCCGCCAGATGCGCCCCGGCCGCCGCTCCTGCCAGCACGAACGAGATGGGGGTCAAGCCCACCGCCGAGAACATCAGGACGCTCATCAAACGGCCGAGCATATTCGGGGGCACTTGTGACTGTATCCACGACATGATCTGGATGTTCACAAAGCCTGCACTCAGGCCCATCACCGCCAGCAATGCGCCCACTGCGACCAGCCGATAAACCATCGCCAAACCGAACAGGTCGAACGCGGTGGCGAAGGTCAGCGCGGTCAAGAGCCAACCACGGTGCCACAGGCGCGGTAGCGCACCCGCCAGGATCATGCCGGCCAGCGCGCCACCTTCGAAACAGGAGAGCAGGATCCCGTAAGCCGCCGCCGATCCGAAACGGAAGTTGGCCATAGCCGCCAGCCCCACCGCGAGCGGCCCGGCAACGCACACGTTCAAGACGGTTGAGACGACAAACAGCAGTCGCAGGGAGGGATCTTGAACGACATACCGCAACCCGTCGGCGATCGACCGCAGCACGCTAGGCGGGGCAGCAATCGCCGGTGCGACAGTCTGGGCTGCCGCTGCAGGCGCGCCTGGTTGGAGCGGCTGATCCGGCATCCACAGCAACGCCAAAACTGGACCCAGAAAGCTGGCCGCATCGATCCAGAAGGCCGGCGCCAGACCCCAACGTTTGATGGCCAATCCAGCAGGGGCCGGTCCGATCATCGTGGTCAGTTGCGCACTGCCCTGAAGCATGGAGTCGGCGGCTGCATACTGCTCCGGCCGCACCAGGGAGGGCAGCAGTGCCGCGCTGGCGGGAGACGAAAAAGCATCGGCAACCCCAAAGGCGCACGCCAACACGTAGATGTGCCACAGCCGAATCACTCCCAGCCCAGTGAGTGCGGCGATGGCTGCCACCAGCACAATTCTTATCGCGCCGGTCGCGATCAACACCTTCCGCGGCAGGAACCGATCGGTGACTGCTCCACCCACCAGCATGAGCGCGGCCCGCGGAACCGCTTCCGCCATGAGAATGGTCCCCAGCGCCAGGCTCGATCCGGACAGCTTCAGCACCAGCCAGGGCAAGGCCACCAGAAAAAACTGGTCGCCGAGCAGCGAGACCGTCGCGACAATCCACAGAGTGCGGAAGTACCCGATCTTGAGCGGGTGGACTGCAGGCTGGGATGGAGCTGCAGCCGGCGTAGAGGTCATGGATTCCCCTGGGTGCGCAATGATAATGCACTTTACATAACCGATGAGCGATTCAGCGTAGGGCCCTTGCACTCCTTGACAGGCAGACGGAGCTAGTCTAGATTACGCGTCTCGTTCGCCCAGGATGTGGGGGCAGCGCAAGGAGAACGACGATGACTCAGGAGCGGCAGGAGCCGTATACCGAACGTGAGTTTTCCGAGCTGGCAAAGAAGCTGAAGGCCCTTGGCGGCAACCTTAGCCCGAAGGAGAATGCCTTCCTTACCGACGTGCTGGACAACGCCGCCAAAGCGGCCAAGGGTGGCGAAGTCCAAGCCTACGGCATGAAGTATGACGAGCAGGGGTACAGCCCAGAGAAGGGTTCTGGCGGCCCGCAGGCAGCTATGTCGTTTCCAACCATCTCTATCAAGATCAAAGGCACTTTCGTGGAAAAGTGAGGTTAGCGAGTTCATCGCTGAGCGGCCTCCCTATCTGATCGAGATCGATCCTGGCGCTTTAAGGCACGGATAAGGCTCTATGCCTGGGCCGGTGTCTGTAGTGTGCGCAGTCGGCGGGACTGATGTGCGAGTGCTCTTCGTTAACATGCCGTTTGGCTCCATCCGCCCCGCCATGGGCGTCAGCCTGCTCAAAGCGCTTTTGCAGCGCGTGGGGTTCGCGAGTGAGGTGCTCTACCTCAACTTGCGCTATGCGGAACGCCATGGGAATGAGTTCTTCCAAACCGTGGCCTGGCTCAGCCCACCGGAAGCCCTGATCGGCGACTGGATATTCTCAGGGTGCGTCTTTGATGGAGCAGGGGCACGCCAGCGCGATTTTCTGGAGATGTTGGGTGGGCGTTATCGGCCGTGGCTCCACCAAAGAGAGGACGTGTTCTTCGCTGAGCTGCGCCGCGCGCGCGATGCCGCGCCGGCATTTCTAGACGGGTGCATGGCCGCCGTGGACTGGGCAGCGTACGACATTGTGGGATTCACCACCAATTTCACCCAGAATCTGCCCTCCCTGGCTCTGGCTCAGCGCGTCAAGCAACGCTACCCAAAGCTCCCGATTGTGTTCGGTGGGGCCAACTGCGAAGGTGCGATGGGACTGCAACTCCACCGCTCATTTCCCGCGATTGACTTCGTCTGCAGTGGCGAAGCCGACATCAGCTTTCCCCAGTTACTGGAGCGGATGCGCACTGGGCAAGACGTACACGGCGTTCCCGGCGTGATCTCACGCAAGGACGGCACCAGCTATTTTTCCAGCCTGCATCCGGAGCGTGTGAAGGACCTGGACACGCTTCCCTATCCCGACTATGACGACTACTTCGCGGAGGAGAACCGTGCTCCGATTGCGGAAGGCTCCGGGCACGTGCTGATGGAAACGTCGCGCGGATGCTGGTGGGGAGAGAAGGCGCACTGCACGTTTTGCGGCCTCAACGGGCTTTCCATGCAGTATCGGGTCAAGAGCTGGCAGCGGGCGCTGGATGAGATCATCGCGCTGACCACCCGTTATCAAACTCCCAAGGTGGAAATGGTCGACAACATTCTCGACATGCAGTATTTCCACGACTTGTTTCCCGAACTCATCAAGCGCGGAATTGCCCTCGATATCTTCTACGAGACCAAAGCGAACCTGCGGAAGGAGCAGGTGGCGTTACTCCGCGAGGCCGGGGTTAGGACCATTCAGCCCGGAATCGAGAGCTTCAGTACGCGCGTGCTGAGTCTGATCCGCAAAGGTACCACTGCGTTGCAGAACGTGGAGTTGCTGAAGTGGTGCAAGCAATTCGGAGTGAAATGCAATTGGAACTTAATGTATGGGCTTCCGGGGGAGGAATCCAGCGAGTACGAAGAAATGGTCTCGCTGATTGCTGGCCTGCACCACTTGGAGCCACCGCAGGGGTGCGGGCCTGTCCGGGTGGATCGGTTTAGCCCCTTTTTCGTCAATCCCGAGCAGTTTGGATTGTGCAACGTGCGCTGCGACCGGTCGTACGCTTACGTCTACGACCTGCCGGAGAGCGAGCTGGCGAACCTTGCTTATTACTTCGAGCATGATTACGCGGACGGCCGCGATCCCTCCACCTATACCGTCGGACTTCAAGAAGCGGTCGCCGCTTGGGAGGCGAATGCCAACCGCAGCGGTTTGATCCACAGGGACGATGGCAACACACTCACGATCCAGGATGATCGCGTCGGAGCGCTTCAGCGTACGATGCGACTGGGCGGAGTAGAACGGGCGCTCTACCTCTTCCTTGATCGGTACCACTCGTGGAGGGCGCTGGTGGAGGAGGCCGCCGAGTTGGGGCGGACGGAGGCGGAGGTGGAGACGTTGCTGCGCCGCTGGATGGAGTTGCGCCTGGTGGCGAAAGCCGATGGCCGTTACCTCGCCCTGGCGTTGCCGCCGCAGCGATCCAGCGAGCGCGAAGACGCGGAACGCAAGAGAATCGAGTTGGATGAAAGCGAACTCTGCGCACTGGGTGAGAAGCTGCACGCCTGGGACGGCGCGCTAACCCCTAGAGAACGAGCTATGCTAGGGCTTTTGCTCGGATCAGAGCGGGTCGAGTCCGGACCTGAGTCGGACAGCAAAGCGACAGAGGGATAGAAAGCATGGCAACATCCTTAACTCCCGGTCTTGCCAAGGCATACCGCGCAGGCACGCACCGACTGGTCTCGCCGCAAGAGACTGTCGAGCGAGTTCGCCCGTTCATGGCGAGCATGGGGATCACTCGGATTGCCGACGTAACTGGGCTGGACTGCATCGGCGTTCCGGTGGTGATGGTGGTGCGGCCCAACTCGCGATCCATAGCCGTGTCGCAAGGCAAGGGGCTGGACTTGTGGGCAGCCAAAGCTTCGGGCCTGATGGAGTCGGTCGAGGGCTATCACGCCGAGTATTTGACCACTCTGCCTCTGAAGTACGACAGCTACGCTGAGCTGAGCCGGACCCACCGCTTAGCGGATGTGGCGGAGATGGCGCGCGAGGATCCCTGCCTCTTCCACCATGATCGTCCGCTGCTGTGGATACAAGGTTTCGACCTTCTCGCCGAGGAGCCGGTGTGGCTGCCCTACGAGCTGGTGCACACGATTTACACCGTGGACAAGACATTGTGTCCGGGAAATTTTGCGGCCTCATCCAACGGTTTAGCCTCCGGCAATCATTTGCTGGAGGCAATCAGCCACGCCATCTGCGAGGTCGTCGAGCGGGATGCCACAACTCTGTTCTTCCTGCTGTCCGAGGAGGAGCGCGACAGGCGGCGCATCGATCCGGACACAGTCGACGATCCAGGTTGCCGTGAGGTGCTCGACAAATACGAGCAAGCGGGGGTCACAGTTGGGGTGTGGGAATCGACCACCGACGTTGGGCTTCCCTGTTTCGAATGCGGCATTGTCGATCGGGAGAGCAAGGGCTTGCGTGACCTGTATTCCGCCGGTGGTTCGGGCTGTCATCCGGCACGCGAGGTCGCCCTGTTGCGCGCCCTGACCGAGGCCGCCCAGAGTCGTGCCGCCTGCATCTCCGGCTCGCGCGACGATTTGTTTCGTACGATGTATGACCGGGCGATGTCACCCGAGGCTATCGACGGCCTGCGGCAACGGCTCGCCACTGGCACCCCAAGTCGCGATTTCCGTAAGGTCCCGACCTGGGAGGGAGATACCCTCGATGGCGATGTAGCCTGGGAACTAAAGCGATTGCAGGGCATCGGCATTGAACACGTTTTCGTGGTGGATCTGACCAAGCCGGAATTTGGGTTGCCGGTGGCACGAGTCATCATTCCCGGTCTGGAAGCCAAAGGCGTGGTGCCAAACTGCCGTTATGGCCGGCGTGCCCTTGCCCATATGGAAGTGAAGCAATGAGTGTTTACGTCTTCACCGGCCCAAGTTTGCCGCCTGAGCAGGCGCGAGAGTACCTGGATGCCGTGTTTCTGCCGCCGGTCTCGCAGGGAGACGTGTACCGTGCCGCTCGCAAGCAGCCCTGCGCGATCGGCATCATCGACGGCTACTTCGAACGCGTCCCGTCGGTCTGGCACAAAGAGATCCTCTGGGCAATGAAGAATGGGATTCACGTGTTTGGCAGCGCCAGCATGGGAGCGCTACGCGCGGTTGAACTGGAGGCCTTCGGCATGGAAGGCGTGGGCGCCGTCTATGAGGCGTTCCGCAGCGGCGAACTGGAGGATGACGACGAGGTCGCGGTAAGACATGGCCCCCCAGACACGGGGTATCGCCTGGCATCGGAGGCCATGGTCAACATCAGAATTACGCTCAAGAAGGCCCAAGCGACGGGCGCAATCTCTGCAGCTTCACTAGAGGCTCTGCTCCGAATCGCCAAGGCTCTCTTCTACCCGGAGCGGTGCTATCCGGAAGTGCTCCGACAGGCGCATCTGCATGGATTGCCGGCGGCGGAGTTGTGCGCCCTGGAGCAGTGGCTGCCGACCGGTCAGGTGGACCAGAAACGGGAGGATGCGCGCGCGATGCTGGCAATCATGCAGCAGCGCATCGCAGCGGGATTGACTCCCAAGCGCGTCTCCTACCCGGTGGAAAACACACACATTTGGCATGTCGCAAGCTCCATGCCGGGCGCGCTGGAGAGTGCCAAGGGCGGGTCAACCGTGCTTCCCACCACCCTGCGCGAGGAGATGCAAATCGAAGCCTCGTACCGGCGCGTCGCGCAAGGCGCGCTGGTGCGTTTCCTGGCTGCCACCGAGGCTTCTCGTCAAAACATCTTGCTCAGCGCCGAGCAGCTCCAGGAGACTGGCGATCGGTGGCGGGACAAACGCGATCTGGCGGACCTGAAGCGTTTTCAACGCTGGCTCACCGAGCATGATCTGACCATCGAAACGTTTAGTCGGATGCTGAAGGAGGAGGCGCTACTCCAGTTGACCAAGAGCTGGGGAGTGCCGGACGTGGACAGCCGGATTGTCGACGAGTTGCTCATGACGGGCGAGTACGACCGGCTCGCGGCACGGGCCGGCGACAAGGAGCGCGCGCTTGAGTCGGTCGGGCTGCAGAATCCCAGCCTGTCCGAGGTGGGAGTGCCGTGGGACGATCTATGCCGCTGGTACTTCGAAGAGCGCCTGGGCCAGCCGGTACCCGGGGATGTGACCCGTTACGCGCGCGAATGCGGTTTCGAAGACGAAATGAGCCTGCGACGCGCAGTCCTGCGTGAGTATTGTTACTTAACCAATCAAAGCGTCGAGGCACCGAGTCTGTCGCAGTGGCAAAGAGGGGCGCGACCTCGACAGGATGCCTCGCTGACTTCCGGCGCCGGTGGTGCACCTTCTTGATGATGCCATCTCCGCCCGTGTCCGCTCCCTTCCCGCTGGCTCAGATGCCTTTACCGGGTATCTGCATTTCATTCAGCACACGCAGGAGCGCGTCTGGCCCATCGGCGCCGACGACGTAGCGATCACCCTCAAGCTCGGGCACTTCCCCATACACCCGCACCATCACGAGAAACCTTCCCTCGGGATTGTGTTCGCGGAAGATGCGCATGACTCGCCGCGCCTTTCCGGGCCACATGCGGTAGCAGACAATGGCAACGTCGAACCCGTTCTCACCGGACGCAGCTTCCAGCGCTGCTTTGTCCGACAGCGGCGCGAGCACTTCATGTCCTGCCGATTCCAGAACACGTTTGCGCAGCAGGGTGAGTTCCTGGTCAGCACTAAGGGAGAGAATGCGGAGCTTCATTCTTGAAGTTTCCTCGCTTGGGGGAGGATCGCCATGAGCTTACGAGAATTACCCGCCCGGTCCGATAGAATACCTCCGAGCCGAACGAAATCCATCAGTGAAAAAGGATGCGCTTGGGCTTCCTTGGGACGCGACTTACCAAGGAGCCGCGCACGATGAGAAACGCGGCCCATTCGTGAGCCGGTATACTTGCGACATGCGCACACTCATTGTGTTCCTGTTGCTGTCGGTGACATCGGTTGCCGTGGTCGCCGAATCGGCCGCCGGCATGCGCTGGACGGCCCCGGCTGGCTGGAAGAACGAAGGCGCTCGCCCGATGCGGGTGGCCACGTACGCGGTCGCGCCGGCACCCGGGGACAAGATCGGCGCCGAATGCGCCATCTACTTCTTCGGCGCGGGCCAGGGCGGGAGCGTTGATGCCAACATCGAGCGGTGGAAGGATCAGTTCCGCGCGCCGGACGGAAAACCCGCAGTGGCGCAGGTCGCCAAGCGGACGATGCAGGGATTGACCATCACCACGATTGACACGTCCGGCACGTACTCCGGGATGGGCGGTCCGCTTGCCGCTCAGCCGGCGGTCGCGGACTATCGCCTGCTCGGGGCGATTCTCGAAGGTTCGGACGGCAACCTGTTCGTCAAGTTCACCGGCCCGGCCAAGACCATCGCCGCCAATCGGCAGAAATTCGATCAGCTCATCGCGTCGTTCCATCCGGACAAGTAGCCGGTCAACACGGTGCAGCGTTCACGTATCCATCATTCATCGCTCAGTTGCGGGTGAGCGGCTTCTTGGGCGTCACGGGTTTTCTCACTGGAGCCGGTGACTTCTTGGACGGCTTCACGGGCTCGCGATCCTTCTTCACTTGCTCGGCGACTTTGTCCGCCTCCTTCTCGAAGGCGGCCATGACCGCATTGACGCCCATCTGCTCGCCATCAGCCGCCAGCGGCGCCTGCTTCAACTCCGGCTGCGGTTTGCCGACGCGATAGAGCGTCATCGCGAGCAGCGCCTGGTACCTGTTCTTATCCAGCGAGACGCCGCGGAGCGCGGCGGGCAACGCGACGCCTGTGCCCGGTGCTTTCACCTGACTGGCATCGGTGTAGAGAATGTAGTCGCAGTTTTTCAGCGCGGCTTCGGCGGCGATGGCCGGATCGCCGTCGGCATCGAGCGGAACGGCCTCCATCTGGCGCACCGTGACCTCGCTCATCAGGTTGATGCGGAGATTCTCGGTGGGCAGATGCTGGTCGCTCGCATCCTTGATCTTGACCACCCCGACGCGCACCACGCCGCTGGACTTAACGGCGACGGCGGGAGCCGGTGCAGCCGCCGGAGTCGCCGGCGCAGGCGGCGGCTCAGGCTCTGCGGTGGGTTCTGGAGCAGCCGCTGTGGTGGGCGGTATCGGTGGACGTCCGCCCATCATTTCGGCGGCCATGTCTCCCATGCTCAGCAGTTCCTGGTAGCTGCCGACGACTTTGCATCCCGCCGGCATCTCGAAGAGCGAAGCATTCAGTGGGGTGTTGGTCAGTTCGACGACTTCCGAAATCGTGGTAAAGCTGTGGCCCTCGGCCTGCACGGTGGTCGTCTGTTTCAGCGGATAGCCCGGAGAGGCAGCGCCCGAGCGTTTGATGCGCACCGTGTCCTGGCAGCCGCTTCGACCGCGCGAGGGCGGAGGCATTGTGCCCAAGGAGCAAGAGAACGCCGGTGCAATGTCGGCGTACCAGCCGTCGCTCTCGGTGTGCAGGCTGCTTTTCGAGCAGGCATCGGAGCTGGACTCGGCGTTCATCGTGGTCTTGATATGGCGCGCGGTAAGTCCGAGCATCTTCTGACGCTCGCCGGTGTCGACGATATTGACGTTGAACGTGATGGTACCGCCTTTGCGGTTGCTTCCGGTGGCGGCAGCAGGAGCGACAGTCGATTTACCGGATTCTTCGCCCAGCGGCATCACCATGCAGGTGTTCGCTTGCGGATTGATAGTGATGACCCGCTTCCGATCACACTGCGTGACGGTCACCAGACTGGGCCCCATGCCCATGCTCGCACCCTCGGTGCGCTCGCGGGCACCCTTGATGTAGACCGTGCTTTCCGTGTTGTGGCCCATGACGGTGTTGCGAGTCTTGATCTTAGAGTCGGCCGCAGCAGGAATGGATAACAGGAGCAGGGCGGCGAGAACGAGGCACTGTCGGTTGCGCATAAGCCCCCCGAACAAGATAAGAATTCATCGAAAAGGAAATTCTACCCAAGAATCCGCCTGCATGAGCTACCCATTATCGGCTTTCTCCCTTTCTGAATTAAACTCGTCCCGTGCCGCCGCCGCTTCATCGAATTCAGGAGCGACGAAACGTCGATGCACAAGATCATTTGAACGGACTGGAGAGCCGCGAGTGAGGTCGGTGAGGAAGCACGCGAGCGGTAGTCCGGTGACTGACCAGCCGGCGATCCCCGAGCCCTCGTTTGCCGAGCGCGCTCGCACCCTGTTGTACTTGTGCCGCATTGGCACCCTCTCCACCCTCTCGCGCAAACAGCCAGGCTTTCCCTTCGGTTCCGTGATGCCCTATGGCCTGGACGAGGTTGGGCGCCCCATCTTCCTGATCAGCACAATGGCCATGCACACCCACAATCTGCTGGCGGATCCGCGCGCCAGCCTGCTGGTAACACAACCGGATGCCAGCAGCGATCCCCTGGGCGCCTCCAGGGCCACCCTGCTGGGAAATGTTTTGGCGATAGGCAAAAAAGGGGAGATCGCCGAAGCGCGCAGACTCTACGTGGCCCGCCACGAGAACAGCCGATACTGGGTGGACTTCGAGGATTTTGCCTTTTACCGCATGGACGTGGTGAACGTGTACTACGTTGGTGGATTCGGCGTGATGGGCTGGATCTCCGCCCCGGACTATCAAGGCGCGCAACCAGACCCGCTGGCGGACGCTGCCGTCGGGATCATGGAGCACATGAATCGAGACCATAAGGATGCGCTGATTGTACTGGCGCGGGCTTTGGCCGGGATCGAAGCGCAGGAAGCAGCCGTAACGTCGATCGACCGGCTCGGGTTTCACCTGCGATTAAAGGCCCAGGATGGCGTGCGTGGCTGCCGCATTGCGTTTTCGCGGGAAGCGAGCAATCCGGCGGAAACCAGAAACGTTTTTGTGGAGATGGTTCAGCAGGCGCGGCAAAACGATAAGAGCGATGACCTGTAGCAGACGCCCGAAAATCCGGTCACGCCATTTTGAACAGTTATTATTTTGACGCCCTCTTCTGCAGGGGGTAAGTCGCGTCCAAATCAAGATTCAGTTCCAATACATTGACTCGCGGCTCGCCAAGAAACTGGAGCTGCCGTCCCGCCGTGTGCTTTGCGACCAACTGGCGCAGTTGGTCCTCGTTCATGCTGCGCTCGTGCGCCACGCGCCGCACCTGAAAATCAGCCGCTGCGGGCGTGATCTCGGGATCGAGACCCGACGCGGACGTCGTGACCATATCCACGGGCACAGGCTTGCCGGGATTCTCCGCCTGCAAGGAATCGGCACTCTGCCGGACGCGGTCAATCAGCGCCTTGTTCGTGGGGCCGAGGTTGCTACCGGCGGAGTTGGCGGCATCGTAGCCATTGGTCCCGGCCGCCGAGGGTCGCGAGTGAAAATATCCAGGGCCGGTGAATGGCTGGCCAATAATTCGCGATCCCACAATTGTTCCGTCGCGCTGGATCAGCTGTCCGTTGGCCTTGTTCGGGAAAATGACGCGGGCGATGCCGGTCACAACCAGCGGGTAGATGATGCCGAGGAGAACGGTGGTGGCGACGGTCATCAGAACAGCCGTGATTAAATTTTTCTTCATAACTAATTCCTATGCAAGACGGACGCTGGAGATCAGCATGTCAATCAGCTTGATCCCGATGAACGGAACAATGATTCCGCCCGCCCCGTAAATCCAGAGATTGCGGCGCAGCAGCGCCGCGGCGGCCATGGGGCGGTACTTCACGCCGCGCAGCGCCAGCGGAATCAGCGCGATGATGATCAGCGCGTTGAAGATTACGGCCGAAAGCACCGCCGACTGCGGTGTCTGCAGGTGCATGATGTTGAGCGCGTTCAACACCGGGAACGTGCCGGCGAACATCGCCGGAATGATGGCGAAATATTTGGCCACATCGTTGGCGATGGAAAACGTGGTCAAGGCGCCGCGCGTCATCAGCAATTGTTTGCCGATTTCCACCACCTCGATCAGCTTGGTGGGGTTGGAATCCAAGTCCACCATGTTGCCGGCCTCTTTTGCGGCCTGCGTGCCGGTATTCATGGCCACGCCCACATCGGCCTGGGCCAGCGCCGGGGCGTCGTTGGTGCCGTCACCGGTCATCGCCACCAGCTTGCCGCCCGCCTGCTCGCTTTTGATGAGATCCATCTTGTCCTTGGGAGTGGCTTGCGCGAGGAAGTCATCCACGCCGGCCTCGCGCGCGATGGCGGCAGCAGTCAGCGGATTGTCGCCGGTAATCATGACGGTGCGGATGCCGATGGCGCGAAGCTGGTCAAAGCGCTCCTTCATGCCTCCCTTGACAATGTCCTTTAGCTCGATCACTCCCAGCGCGCCGCGGCTTTTCTCCGCCACCACCAGAGGCGTACCGCCGGCGCGGGCGATCTGCTCCACGCTAGCCTGCACCTGAACCGGGAAGTCGCGGCCTCCCTGCTTGACAAAGTTGGCGATCGCGTCCACCGCGCCCTTGCGGATCTGGAAGCCATTCATGTTCACGCCCGACATGCGCGTCTGTGCGGAGAAGGGCACGAACTCCGCTTCGTGCTTTCCCAACTCGCGTCCGCGCAGGCCATATTTCTCCTTGGCCAGCACGACAATCGAGCGGCCTTCCGGAGTCTCGTCGGCAAGCGAGGAAAGCTGGGCGGCATCCGCCAGTTCCTGCTCGGTAACACCGGGCGCGGGAATGAAGCGCGAGGCCTGCCGGTTGCCCAGTGTGATGGTTCCCGTTTTGTCGAGCAGCAGCGTGTTGACATCACCGGCCGCCTCCACCGCACGCCCGGACATGGCAAGCACGTTGTGCTGAATCAGCCGGTCCATGCCGGCAATGCCGATGGCGGACAGAAGGCCCCCGATGGTGGTCGGGATCAGGCACACCAGCAGCGATACCAGCACAAACACGGTCTGGGGCGAGCCGGAGTAAATCGCGAACGGCTGTAAGGTCACCACCGCTAACAGGAAGATGATTGTCAAGCCCGCCAGCAGAATGTTCAGCGCAATCTCGTTGGGTGTCTTCTGCCGCTCGGCGCCCTCCACCAGGGCGATCATGCGATCGAGGAAGGTCTCACCCGGGTTCGAGGTGATCTTGACTTTGATTTGGTCGGAAAGGACGCGCGTGCCGCCGGTCACGGCAGAGCGGTCCCCGCCGGATTCGCGGATCACGGGAGCGGACTCGCCGGTGATGGCCGATTCATCCACCGAAGCCACGCCCTCGGTGATCTCACCGTCGGAGGGAATGAACTCGCCGGCAGAAACCAGGACCATGTCCCCGGCACGCAGCTTGGAACTGGGTACTTTTTCTATCTGCCCGTTAGCGAGCAAACGGTTCGCGACCGTTTCCGCCCTGGCCTTGCGCAGCGTGTCCGCTTGGGCTTTGCCGCGTCCTTCGGCCATCGCCTCGGCGAAATTGGCGAACAGTACGGTGAACCAGAGCCACAGCGTGATCTGCAGGTTGAACTTGAAGGCCGTGCCGCCGCGGAACAGCAGCACGGTGGTGATCACGCTGCCCACTTCCACCACAAACATAACGGGATTGCCCATCATCTTGCGCGGGTTCAGCTTCACGATTGCGTCCCAGATCGCGCGGCGCACGATCTTCCATTCCCAAATCGCTTTTTGTCTCGCCATAAATCCTCAGAAAGTCTTGCCGGCGCCCATCAGCAGGTGCTCCAGAATCGGGCCCAGGCTCAGAGCCGGGAAAAACGTGAGCGCTCCGACGATCAGGATCACGCCGATCAGCAGTACGGTGAACAGCGGCGTCGTCACCGGGAACGTGCCCAGGGAAGGCGGCACGTATTTCTTGCGCGCCAGGTTGCCGGCGATTGCCAGCATGGGGATGATCATCAGGAAGCGCCCAATCAACATGGTGAACGCGCCCGCGGTGTTGTACCAAAGGGTATTGGTGGTGAGTCCCGCGAACGCGGAGCCGTTGTTTCCGGCCTGCGATGTGAATGAGTAGAGGATCTCAGACAGTCCATGCGGCCCGGCATTCAGGATGCTTGAAGTGCCGAACGGCTTCACCGCCGAAATCGCCGTGAACACCAGGATCACCAGCGGGAACACCAGCACCACGAGCATGGCCATCTTCACGTCGTAACCTTCGATTTTCTTGCCCAGGTACTCCGGCGTTCGCCCGACCATTAGTCCGGCAATGAATACGGCGAGCACAATGTAGATGAGCATGCCGTACATGCCGGCGCCCACCCCGCCGAAGATGACTTCGCTCAACATGATGTTGACCAGCGGCACCATGCCACCCAGGGGGGTAAAGGAATCGTGCCAACCGTTGATCGCACCGCAGCTTGCGTCGGTCGTAACCGTCGCCCACAGGGCGGTGTTGGCAATTCCGAAGCGAACGTCTTTGCCTTCCATGTTTCCGCCGGGCTGTGACGAGTTGGCGTGTTGAGCTACGGCTGCGGGATACAGCGGATTGCCCCGCGCCTCAGCCCAGTACGCCACGGTCACGCCCGCCACAAACAAAATCGCCATCGCGGCCCACACCGCCCACCCATGGCGCGGCGATCCTGTCATCCGCCCGAGTGTGTAAGTCAATCCGGAGCCGATGGCGAAAATAGACACCAACTCAATCAGGTTGGACAGGGGTGTCGGATTCTCAAACGGGTGCGAACTGTTGGCGTTGAAGAAGCCGCCGCCGTTGGTGCCGAGTTCCTTGATGATTTCCTGCGAAGCAACGGGCCCCTGGGCGATGGTTTGCTCTGTGACCACATCCATGACGGGCTTGCCGTCCGGGCCGAGCACCGGCTTTGCATTCGCGTCCAGCTTCTGCACCTGTTGCGGTTCAACCAGCTTGACCGTGTCGTAGGGCTTCAGGTTCTGAACCACGCCCTGCGAAACCAGGACCAGCGCGCCCACGATGCAGAACGGCAGCAGCACCCACAGGCAACTGCGGACCATGTCCACCCAGAAATTGCCGATCGTCTCCATCTGGCGGCGCGCGACGCCGCGAATGAAGGCAATGGCCAGCGCAATGCCCACCGCCGCCGAGATGAAGTTGTGGTAGGCGAGGCCGGCCATTTGGGTGAAGTAGCTCATGGTGCTTTCGCCACCGTAGTTCTGCCAATTGGTGTTGGTGGTGAACGACGCAGCGGTGTTGAATGCCAGGGCTGGAGGTGAGACCGCGCCCATTTTCTGCGGGTTAAACGGCAGATAGCCCTGAAGCCGCTGCATCAGATACAGCACCACCATCGACACCAGGCTGAACAGCAGCATGGCGACGGCGTATTCGGTCCAGCGCATCTCGTGGTCCTCGTCCACGCCCGTCACGCGGTAGAGCAGCCGCTCGAGGGGACGCAACACCGGATCCATGAATGTCCGCTCGCGGTTGAACACGCGCGCCATGTAGACCCCGAGCGGCTTGGTCACCGCCAGGACCAATAGCAGGAAAACGACAATCTGTAGCCATCCGTTGGCTGTCATGTCAGAACTTCTCCGGCCGCAACAGCGCGTAGACCAGGTACACGGTCATCAGCGCGCTGACGGCAAGCATGATTGCTGATTCCAGATGCATACGTTTCTTCCTCACTTCACGCGGTCACAGAACCGCACATATCCGATCGACATTGCGAAGAACGCGATGGTCGCCACGATGAAAATCAAGTCCTGCATAAGTCTTGTCTCCTGCAACTACCATGTCCCTTGTTTTTGTCCCCACCACCAGATCAACCCGAGAGTCGCGGTGTTCCGTTCCTTCTTCAGCACATTGGCAAGGTCGGTGAGAAAAAACGGCTGGTTGGAGAAATCGCGTCTCCATTCGCCGCGCATCAGGAACCCCTCGGCGAGACGGTATTCGGTAGTGAAGGTGGTCTCTTTCAGCGCTTGCGTTACCCCGCTGAACAGGCCGCCACGATCCGACAGGTATTCAGCCCGAGCCGTTAGAGCCACCTTAGGTGTGAGTTGATAATGCGCGTATGCTGCACCGCCTGTGACGTGCGCCGGCGCGGAGCGCTCGAACGAACGGTTGATGACGTAATCGGCTTCCCCCACGAGGGTGAGCTTTGACGTGGCATTCCATGTGACATAAGTGTCGAGCAGGTGGAAGCGTCCGTCCGGAGTAGGCACAATGTTGGCTGTCGATAGTCCGGGCTGTGTCGGCAACGCCGCAAAACCGGAGAGTGTCCCGCTTTTAGTTGGAGGTTGAAGAGCGGCGCTCGGGATCATGTTACGCGACCTCCTGCTTAGTCGCAGCTTTTTCTGTTTCTCCTCTTCCTAGGATTGCTCTCAGTTGCCAGATGTCCTTCCAGCCC
>JAIQFT010000023.1 GCA_020073185.1 Terriglobia bacterium | reverse complement strand
TCCAACCGACAGCAACGCCGCCGACCGACCAAGTACCACTCGCAAGCTGTTCGCTGGTCGGCAGTTATCCTTCAATCTCCCTCGACATCCCACCTTCTCCCGCCACCTGCTTTGCACTAAAATACCGACAAAACGCGCAGCATTCGCGTGCGGGTTGCTGCGTCCGAGTCGAAGGACCTTGCGTTTCCTTCTTCGACCTGCAACTGCGCAGAATGCCGGAATGTACACGCGCCGTTTCCACCCGTCAAGGAACCAGATACCGCGCTTTGTTACAATCGCGGATTGCGATGTGTCCGCTGAAGATTTCCGCCATCTCGTTCCTCAACACAGCGCCGCTGATGTGGGACTTCAACCACGGCGCCACGCCCGAACAGCACAGCGACCACGATCTCGCTCCCGAACTACGCGCCGACTTCACCGTCGAGTACACCGTGCCTTCGCGCTGCGCCGAGGATCTGCAGCATGGCCGCGCCGATATCGGCATCATTCCGGCGATTACCTACGCCACCATTCCCGGGCTGGTGATCCTGCCCGACGCGGCCATCGCCGCCAAAGGCGCGGTGCGCTCCATCCTGCTGGTTGCCCGCAAGCCGATCCAGCAGGTGAACACCATCGCCGCCGATACTTCGTCGCGCAGCTCGGTCGCGCTGGCGCGCATCCTGTGCCAGAAGCTTTGGGGACGCGTGCGCCAGTTCCGCGCCCTCCCGCCGGATCTGGATTCCATGCTCGCCGCCTGCGACGCGGCGTTGCTCATCGGCGATGCCGCGCTGCGCATCGCGCGCGAACAATATTTCGTGTACGACTTGGCGGAAGAATGGCGAAGCTTCACTGGCAAGCCGTTCGTCTTCGCCTTCTGGGCGGTGCGGCTGCAGGCGCTGAACGCGGTCCGCCGCGATCTGGCCGCCGTCTTTCGCAATTCGCGCGACCACGGCATTGAGCCGGAGAACGTCGGACGGATCGCGCGCCACTGGAGCCCACGCGTTGGACTTTCGGAGCAAGAGATCACGAGTTACCTGACCCGCAACATTCACTTTTTCCTGGATGCCGAAAACCTCGAAGGCGTGGAACTCTTCTTCCGCTACGCGGTGGAATGCGGCGTGATTGAGCAGGCGCCGTCGCTGCGCTTCCTCGGCATGGCGGCCCCGCAGTTCGTCGGCTAGTGTCCTGTCTCAAAAATTCGTTGCCTAAGTATTTCCTTGTCTTGAAGGGGCTCGGCTTCAGCCGAGCCGTAAGGGCCCAGTAAAACTGCGGCTTTAGCCGCTGAGGCGATCTCTTCCACTACGCAACGCGCCTCAAGAATCGGGAAACACATTTTCGATTCACCACGCTAGACCAGGGTTTCACCAGTCAAGTCCGTCTCTGACCCCCTTTTGCGCTCGCGCCGTTCGGATCCGCCCATCTGGGGAACGTCGGCCTTTCATCGCCGCCCTGACTGTTGGCCGCGGGCATCCGCTACATGGCCGTCGCCTGCCTGACGCGTGCTGACGGCGAGTAGATCATCTCCTTCGCAACCCGTTACCATCCACCGATGCTGTGCGCGCTGTTATCATGGGCGGCGTTGCGCCGTAACGTAACGTAGCGCAAAGGAGAAAGGTCGACATGAAGAAACTCTGGATGGCATTCCTTACCGTGATCGTGGCCACGGCAATGGTCGCAGCCCAAAGCAAGCCCGACAAGGCCACCGGCACGCCGGCCGGAGGCACGACCGCGCAATCGTCGACCGGGTCAAAATCGCCGGCGGCAGTTCCGGCCGCGAAAGCCGGCGACAAGCTCGATATCAACAGCGCCAGCAAGGACGACCTCGAGAAACTGCCCGGCATCGGCCCGGCAACCTCGCAGAAAATCATCGACGGCCGCCCCTATCGCGCCAAGAACGAGCTGGTGAGCAGGAAGATCGTCAGCAAGAGCGACTACGAAAAGATCAAAGAACAGATCATTGCGCACCAGCACACGGCGGGCGCGAAGAAGCCGAAGGAGTGAAGCCGGATTGTCAGTCTTCGGTACCGACAACCGACAACCGATACCTGATCGGCTGATAGACTGATAGACCGACGGACCGAGACACGCGATGTCGCTGACCAACGCTCAAGCGCTCGACTTTTTTCGCTCCGACGACCTGATCGGCCTCGGCCTGGATGCCGACGCCATGCGCCGCCGTCTGCATCCCGACGGCATCGTCAGCTACATCATCGACCGCAACATCAATTACACCAACTTCTGCACCGAGTACTGCACCTTCTGCGCCTTCTACCGGCCGCTGAAGGGCAAGATGGCCGCCGAAGGCTACATCCTCGATTACGACACCATCTACGAAAAAATCGCCGAGACCGTGCAGCTCGGTGGCACCGGCGTGCTCATGCAGGGCGGCCTGCATCCCGACCTGAAGATCGACTGGCACGAAGGAATGCTGCGCGGCATCAAGCAGCGCTTCCCGCGCGTCCACCTGCACTGCTACTCGGCGTCGGAGATCATCGCCATCGCCGAATACAGCGGGCTCACCATCCGCGACACCATCGCCCGCCTGCGCGACGCCGGGCTCGACTCCATTCCCGGCGGTGGCGCCGAAATTCTGGACGATGAGGTCCGCTACCGCATCGCGCGCCTCAAATGCCTTACTGGCGACTGGCTCAACGTTCACCGCACCGCGCACCAGCTCGGCATGCGCACCACCGCCACCATGATGTTCGGAGTCGGCGAGACCATCGAGCACCGCGTCAACCACCTGCAGCGCCTCTACGACCTGCAGGAAGAAACCGGCGGCTTCACCGCCTTCATCCCGTGGAGCTTTCAGCCAAAGAACACGGCGCTGGGCGGGCGCGGCTGGGACGAGGCCACCGCGGTCGAATACCTCAAGGTGCTGGCCGTCTCGCGCCTGTTCCTCTCCAACTTCCTCAACGTGCAATCGAGCTGGGTAACGCAGGGCCTGAAGGTCTGCCAGCTCGGGCTGCGCTTCGGCGGCAACGATGTCGGCTCGGTGATGATCGAGGAAAACGTGGTGCGCTCCGCCGGGGTCGCCAACTGCACCACCGAGGAAGAACTCCGCCACATGATCCGCGACGCCGGCTTCCGCCCGGTGCGGCGCGACACGCTCTACCGCACCTATTTTCTGAATTAGTCCTATTTTCGCCGTATAATTTATAGTATGAAAACTGCGAGAAGCATCACATTTGACGCCGACGTGATTGCGGCTGTTGCCAAGTCCAAGAACGGTCGCTCCGTGAGCGATCGCGTCAATGAATTGGTCAAGCGCGGTCTGCGAGCCGAGAGATACGAGCAGCTTGCGCGCGAAGCGGCCGCTTTTTTCCGCAAACCCGATCCTGACGAGCGGGCTGAACGCAAGGCTTTCAGCAAAGCATCCAAGCGCGCGCGCTCCAGGGACTGAGCCATGGCCAAAATTCCCGCCGAGTGGTTTCCCCGCCGTGGCGAGGTTTATATCGCTGACATGGACAAGCCCCGGCCCGTAGTCGTCATTTCCTCGAATTCGCTCAACAGCTTCTCGTACGATGTATGTGTCGTGCCGATAACGCGCGTCAGGCGCCAGGTTTATTCAATTCGCCCACGCATTCCGGCGGGCCAAGGCGGCTTACGAACCGACTCATGGGCCAAGTGCGATCAGGTCACGACCGTGGAGCGTATCGACTTGCACTATCCTCCGGCCGGAACTCTTTCCGCCGAATCCATGGGCGCCATTGCCGAAAAAATTCGAACCGCGCTCGAACTCGACTGACGCAGGCGGCATCCAATTTCGGTTACAATCAATTGTTTGTACCGTTGCCCGGGCGGCTTGCCCGTGATCGTCTGCTGTACCGGAGCATCGCACTGATACTTGCAGTCCCCATGTTGGCCGTGTTCGCCGCGCCGCGCGGCTTCGGACAATATTTCCGCACCCATTTTCTCGACACCACCTTCCGCGGGCTCTACCAGGCCAACGCCTTCGACATGGCGTTGCTCATCCCGTACTTCATTGTCCTCATCTGGCTGGCGTCCTACGGTCTGCACCGCTACACCCTGGTGTACCTCTACTACAAGAACCGCAAGCAGCGCGCCAGCTCCGACAAACCGCCCGCACGTTTCGCCGAACTGCCGCGCGTGACCGTGCAGTTGCCGATCTTCAACGAGCAGTTCGTCATCGAGCGCCTGCTGGAGGCGGTCTGCAAGCTGCAATATCCGCGCGAGAAGCTGGAAATCCAGGTGCTCGACGACTCCACCGACGAAACCGTGGAGGTCGCCAGTGCGGCCGTCGAGCGCTGGGCCGCGCTCGGCTATCCGGTCACCTACCACCATCGCACCAATCGCGAAGGCTTCAAGGCGGGCGCGTTGCAAGAGGGCATGAAGACCACGACGGGCGAGTTCATCGCCATCTTCGACGCCGATTTCGTTCCTCCGGAAGATTTCCTGATGCGCTGCATCCACCAATTCACCGCGCCCGACGTAGGCATGGTGCAGACGCGCTGGACGCACATCAACCGCAACTATTCCTTCCTCACCGAGGTCGAAGCCATCCTGCTCGACGGCCATTTCGTGCTCGAGCACGGCGGGCGCTCGCGCAACGGCCTGTTTTTTAATTTCAACGGCACCGCGGGCATGTGGCGGCGGCGCGCCATCGAGGAAGCCGGCGGCTGGCAGCACGACACTCTCACCGAAGACACCGACCTCTCCTACCGCGCCCAAATCAAGGGCTGGCGCTTCGTCTATCTGCAGGATGTGGAATGTCCCGCCGAATTGCCGGTCGAGATGACCGCCTTCAAGACGCAGCAGGCGCGCTGGGCCAAGGGCCTGATCCAGTGCGCCATCAAGGACCTGCCGCTGGTGATGCGCAGCAAAGTTCCGCTGCGAGTAAAGATCGAAGCCTGGTATCACCTGACAGCTAACATCAGTTATCCGCTGATGATCATTCTCTCCACGCTGCTGTTGCCGGCGATGATCATCCGCTTTTACCAGGGCTGGTTTCAGATGCTCTACATTGACCTGCCCTTGTTCATGGCGTCCACGTTCTCGATTTCCAGCTTCTACCTGGTCTCGCAGAAGGAGCTGTTCCCGAAGAAATGGCCGCGCTGCCTGCTGTTTCTGCCCTTCCTCATGGCGCAGGGCATCGGCTTGACGCTGACGAATACCAAGGTCGTGCTGGAGGCGCTGATCGGAAAGCAGTCGCCGTTTGCGCGCACGCCCAAATACCGCGTCGAATCGAAAAAAGACAAAGTGCGCACCGGCAAATACCGCAAGCGCCTGGGCCTGGTGCCATACTTCGAGCTGCTCATCGGCGCCTACTTCGCCGCCACTGTCTGGTACGCCGTGACCAACGAGAACTACATCACCGTGCCCTTCCTCTGCCTGTTCGTGCTCGGCTACTGGTACACGGGGCTGATGTCGCTGCTGCAGGGCCGCTTCGAGCGCCTGTTCACCGGCCGCGAACTGCGCGAGCCGCAAACCGGCAAACCGTATCCGGTGGGCGTGTAACGCTGATACAGCAATAATCCCAAAGTTGTTTCCAATGGCGAGGCCGCCCCGGCGGTCGGGGCGGCCTCCAAAATGCGCACCAGTGATCTACTTGCTGCAGGTGTCTCTGATCATCGTGAGGTTGGTAACCGTCAGATGGCCACGCTCCGTTGCATTCTTGGCCATGCCGTGCTCCTGCATCTCCTCCTTGGCGCCCTCTTTCATTTCGTGGGCTTTGGCGTGAATCTTCGAGGCTTCCGTTTTGACCGTAACCTCGTGCCCGACATGAGCGCCCAGGTTGACGTCGTCGCTCTTGAGTTCCCATGTGCTTCCGTCGTTGGCGGTGAGCTTAAACTCGTGGTCACTGCTACCCTTTTGCAGGCAGCCGGTCAACTCTTGCGTTTTCTTGCTGTCCTTGTCTTCCGACTTCGCCAGCGGAACCACGGCGGCGAATATGAGCAGGGCCATGAGCCCGGTCGCTATCTTCAGTTTCATGTGAGCCTCCCAAAAGATGATCGAAGTGGCGACAGCTACTTGGACGCCTGCGGCGCACCGCAGGTGGTCTGAGATTGAACAAGAATCGCGCGATACGGCTTGGCCCGGCGACGCCAGCAGGAGCTTCGGTGTGTACGCTCTTTTCGTGAGTGGCGCGGCGGAGCAATGGTTATGAAGGGCGCACATCACCCCTAGTTTATCCTGTAGAATCAAAGACTTATGGGCTTTCAGTCTGCCGGCAAATCGGGAGCTGAAGATCCAGCCACGGAGGACCGGACCGCGTGATCTCAGCCCCGCAGGGGCGACAGAACCTAGCCCGGCACGTAAGTGCCGGGAAAGCTGCCTTTGAAATACACGGAGTCCCGCAGGGACGGCACGAAGTAAATACTTGTTTCCTGCGAGGATCTCAACAGAGCTAGATAGCCTGTAATATGCACCTAAGGCAGCGATGAAGGAAACGCTGGCGACGCTGAACCGCATGCAGGCGGATGGCATCCTCGGGAACTACGCCATCGGCGGCGCGGTGGGGGCCACGTTTTATATCGCGCCTGCGGCGACGCTGGATGTGGACATCTTCGTAACACGGCACTTCCGGCAGTTCGCTGGTAAGCCTCACGTCAATCTATGAGTGTTTAAGTGCGAGCGGCTGCAAAGCCCAGGGCGAACACATCGTGATCGGTGATTGGCCGGTGCAGTTCCTGGTTGCCGGCGATGCGTTGGAGCACGAGGCTTTGGTACGAAGCGGTCAAGCTCGATGTCGAAGGAGTCCCAACGCGGGTGATGACCGCGGAGCATCTGCTGGCGATTGCGCTGAAGACGGGACGGCCGAAGGATTTCAACCGGATTTTGCAGTTCCTTGGACTAGGCGCGCTGAACAGAGATAAGCTGAATCGTATTCTTGAGAAGCACGGACTGTCGCCCAAATGGGAGAAGTTCAAACAGCGGTATCTCGATGAGTAAAGAATTGGATCGGAAGCTTGCGAAGTTGCCCGTCGGCGAGAAGCTCAAGATCCTCGCCAAACTTCGTGATCGGAGCCTGGTGATTGCGGCCAGCCGCCGAAAGAAGGCGGAAGCGAAGCGGGGAGCGTAGCGGCGTCAGGGTCGCTAGCACGCCATCAGGAACAACCCCACCCTGTCGCTCCAAAACCGGGAGCGACAAGGGTGGGGCAACCTCGAGAATCGCTATGAGGAAAGGGTTGATTGGATAAGAGCGAAGGCTCGATCCAAAACCGGTAGTCTACGGTTGAGGACCAGAGACTCTGCAAGGGAAGGAGCCTTCGCATGATGATTATAGGATGTGATTTTCATCCTAGCTGGCAACAGATTGCGTGGGTGGATACAGAAACAGGGGAAACGGGCGAGCAGAAACTGGTGCACGCCTCGGGCGATGGCAACCAGTTCTACCAACACCCGGGGCTACCGGCGCTGATCGGCATGGAGGCCACGGGCAACAGCCAGTGGTTCATCGAACTGGTGCAGGACCTGGGGCACGAGATCTGGATCGGGGACGCGGCCGAGATCCGGGCTAGCTACGTGCGCAAGCAGAAGACCGACAAGCGGGATGCGGCGCACATTCTGAAGCTCGTGGTGGAAGGCCGTTTCCCGCGCCTGTGGACGCCGGACCGCGAGCAGCGCGACCTGCGGCAACTGGTGCTGCACCGGCACAAACTCGTGATGATCCGGAGCCGCGTGAAAAACGAACTGCAACACCTTTCCTTGAATAAGGGAATGCAGCGCAAGCGCAAGCTGTGGAGCCAAATCGGGCAGCAGATGCTGCGTGAGCTGTGAAAGCTGTGCGCTTGCAAAACCGCCACGCACACGCTGCTCAATCGCACGCGCAAACAATGCGACGGCATACTCCCGGAACTGTCAAACTTTGGGAGCCTCCCCGGCAGAGCCGGGGGAACTCCTAGTTGCATTAGACCAGCAGATCGGGAAGTTGGACGGAGCCGTGCAGCAAGCCGCCGATCAGCATCCGCAAGCGAAGCTGCTGATGACGCAACCCGGGGTGGGGCCGAACACCGCGCTGGCATACGTACTCACCATCGGCGATGCGAACCGCTTTGCACGCGGCAAGCAGGTGGCCAGCTACTTGGGTTTGATTCCGCGCGAGGAAAGCTCGGGTGGACGGCAGAAGCTGGGCGCGATCACCAAGCAGGGCAACCGGATGGTGCGCTCCTTACTGGTGGAAGCCGCACAGGTCGCAGTGCGCCTGGACCCAGGGATGAGGAAACAGTACTTACATCGCTGCCACCAAAAACCGAAAGGCGTGGCCAAGGTGGCAGCGGCGCGCAAATTAGCCGTACGACTCTACTGGATGCTGCGCACGCAGACGGGGTATCCGGAGATCGTTCGCATCGAGAGCAGCTCGGGGCTGGCCCTGGTCGGCGCAAGCTAGACCGCAGGTGTTGATTGGGCGCTCTCGCATCCCGCACCGGGGCGGGATGTTCGCATAGAAGAATCATGGCCGCGGTTTAGGTCGAATCGATGGTTGGTGGAACGATCTTCCACCGAGAGTGATTCAGCGTGAGATTTCCAGAGTCTTGGTCCTCAACCGCTCTGGCGAAACGAGCGGTGCTGACGCACCGCCAGGGGAATTATGTCCTTGACAACGCCTTCGCTCTTATCGAGGGCCAGCCCCCATAACGGACTTAATCACGTACCACTTGCCAAATTGCGAGGACCCTACCTTCGTCAAAATGGCTCTTGAGCACCACAAGAGGACAACAGGGCGAGACGCGAGCATCGCTCAAGTCTGCGACCAAACACTAATGAAATGGGAGTTCCCCCGGCTCTGCCGGGGAGGCACGAGCAGTTTGACAGATACTGGAGTCCATCCAAGAAACTCCAGGCGTGAGCCGCGAAGCACACGCAAAGGAGAAACTGGATGGACGAGTATGAGAGCTTAAGCCACTCGAAATGGGAGTGCAAATACCACGTGGTGTTTATCCCCAAGGGTCGGCGAAAAGCGTTGTATGGGGAGCTGCGGAAGTATTTAGGAGAGGTGTTCCGGAGGAAGACCGATTTAGATACGCCACGCGCTGGGCGATGTCTCGCAACACGTATAATCGCCGCTTATGAAACGAGCCGATCCTCTTCGTTCAAACGGTTGGCCTGTTAGCGACTGGGAGCAAGCCAGCCCCGCAGGGGCAGCACAGGATAGCCCGGCACGTGAGTGCCGGGATAGCGGCGTGAAAAAACTCCGGAGTCCCGTAGGGACGGCACGAGAAGCGTTTTCGGCGGGGCGGAACGCCGTAACGACAAAATTAACCATCGCCGTTGTTTTGCTGCTGCTCCTCATCGTCACCGCCGCCTTTGCCCTCGAGCGGCAGCCCAACCAGACTTACCGCGCCCGCCGCGAGGCGCTGGCCAAGAAAGCCAATGGCGCGCCGATCCTCGTCTTTGCCACCACCGAGAGCGATCTCACCGAGGTGCTCACCGGCTTCCGCCAGGACGAGGATTTCTGGTATCTCACCGGAGTGAACGAGCCCGGCGCGGCGGTGCTGATCGTGCCCGCACTAGACGCCGAAGCGTTGAAGGCCGCCAACGCGCAGTTGCCGCCCGGACGTCCAGCGACGTTAAAGCCGCGCGCGTACTCCGAGGTCCTGCTGCTGCCGCAACGCAATCGCGCCGCCGAGCGCTGGACTGGACCGAAGCTCGGCCCCGACGATCCCGAGGCGAAGACGGCAACCGGCTTTGATCGCATCGTGGCGATTGACGCATTGCGCGACGAGTTGGCGAAGGTCGTTTCCCCGCTGGGCGGCGTGGTGCTGGTCAATGAAGGCAAGGATTCCAAGCTCGCCCTCGACTGGCTGAAGCACGGCAACCTGTCGGTCTATTCGCGTGACGCCCGCCCGCTGATCGCGTCGCTGCGGGCGGTGAAGGACGCGGGCGAGATCGAGCTGATCCGCAAGGCTACCGACGCGTCGGTCGAGGCGCACCTGGCGGCCTGGAAGGCGATCAAGCCGGGCGCGTCCGAGCGCCAGATCGCAGCGCTCATGGTGTACGAGTACGAGCGGCGCGGCTGCGAGCGTCCGGCGTACGGGCCGATTGTCGGCTCGGGCTTTGACTCCACCGTGCTGCACTACGACGAAGACTCCGGGCCGATCAACGACGGCGACGTGATCGTGATGGACGTGGGCGGCGAGTACTCGATGTACGCCACCGACATCACGCGCACCGTGCCCGCCAACGGCGAGTTCACGCCGCGGCAGCGCGAGCTTTACGACATCGTGCTGGGCGCGCAGCAGGCGGCGATCCGGGCGTTCCGGTCGGGCAAGTCCGTGCTCAGCGGGCGCGACGAGAATTCGCTGTTCATGGCCGCCTACGACTACATCGACTCGCACGGCAAGGACCTGCACGGACAGCCGCTGGGACAATACTTCATCCACGGCGTCAGCCACATGGTCGGGCTGAACGTGCACGATCCCGGCGGCGAGGGCAAGCCGCTCGGGCCGGGCATGGTATTCACCATCGAGCCCGGCATTTACATTCCGGAAGAGAAGATCGGCGTGCGCATCGAGGACACGTTCCTGGTGGATGGAGGCGGAAAGCTGGTCAGCCTGAGCGAGAAACTGCCGAAGACGGCGGAGGAGATTGAGAGGTACATGGCGGGACGATAAATGGAGAATTCAGAATGAAGAATGTAGATTGGCCGGGGTTCGAGCGGATGTCCATTCTTTGATTCTTCATTCTTCAATCTGCAATCTTCAATGCCTCTGTTATCCTTACCACGGTGTTGATCAAGATTCTGTACGTAGTCCTGGTGGTTTCCATGCTGGCGCTGCTGTCGGCCGCGGGGGCCTGCTACGTTCGGGTGCGGCGTCACCTGGCAGCGAAGCAAGAAAGCGGAGAGCATCCCGCCTCGACCGCCTTGCGCAGAAACTGAAGCGCGTACCAGGCACGGTTAGGGAGCGAAATCATGGCGAGAGATACAGCGATCGTGCGGGACCAGGTCGCGGCGATGAGCGCGGCGCGGCAGGTGGCGATTGTCATTGGGGCGAGCCTGTTTGTAGCGCTGTGCGCGCGGCTGTGGGTGCCGCTGCCGTTTACGCCGGTGCCGCTAACGCTGGCCAACTTCGGGGTGCTGGTGGTCGGCATACTGCTGGGCAGCAAGCGCGGATTCGCCGCGCTCGCCGTGTATCTGGCGCAGGGGGCAGCCGGGTTGCCGGTGTTCAGCTCCTTCGGCCCGGGCGGCATCGCGCAACTGCTGGGCCCCACCGGCGGTTATCTGCTCGCCTATCCCGCGGCGGCTTTCCTGGCCGGATGGATCGCGGAGCGCGGCGCCGGCAAGTTCGCGCGATTCGTGATGGCGGCCCTGGCGGCGGAAGTTGTGTTATTTGCCGGCGGGCTGGCATGGCTTGTGGTGTTGACGCATGGCGCCACGCAGGCGATGAATTTCGGGCTGTATCCATTCCTGTTCGCCGAGATCATCAAGATCGCGGCCGCGGCAGGAATTGCGACGCGCATCGAGTTGTGAGTTGCGAGTTGCGAGCGTCAACTCGCGGATTCCCTCAGCGGCTCGAGCCGCCAGGTTAAAGGCATTCCACGGCACGGCTGAAGCCGTGCCCTTCCAAATCTGAACCAAGATCATGCCCACGACAGCCTCGACGAAAGCGCGCACCATCAGCATCGCGCACAGTCCCGACTCCGACGATGCGTTCATGTTCTACGGGCTGGCGACCAACAAGGTGCGCGTGCCGGGGCTGAAGTTCGCGCACACGCTGTGCGACATCGAGACGCTGAACCGCAAGGCGATGGAAGCCGTGTACGACGTGACCGCAATTTCCTTCCACGCCTATCCGTACATCCAGGAGAAGTACGCGCTGATGTCGTGCGGCGGCAGCGTGGGCGAGGGCTACGGGCCGATGATCGTGGCCGCTAAGGCGTACTCCATCGCCGAGATCAAGTCGAAACGCATCGCGGTGCCGGGCAAGCTGACCACCGCCTACCTGGCGCTGAAGCTGTTCGCGCCGGAGATCGAGACCGAGGTCGTGCCCTTCGACCAGATTGTCCCGCAGGTGATCGAGGGCAAACACGAAGCCGGCCTGATCATCCACGAAGGACAACTGACCTACGCAAAGTTGGGGCTGCACCGCGTCATGGATCTTGGCAAGTGGTGGCGCGACAAAGAAGGGCTGCCGCTGCCGCTGGGCGGAAACGCCATTCGGCGAGATTTGGGAGCCGAGACCACCGCAAGAATTTCCGACGCCGTGAAGCGCAGCATCCAGCACGCGCTCGATCATCGCGAGCAGGCGCTGGAGTACGCCATGCAGTTCGCGCGCGAGCTGGAACCGCGGATGGCGGACAAGTTCGTCGGCATGTACGTGAATGAGCGCACGCTGGATTATGGCGAGGATGGGCGCGCCGCGGTGGCGCTGCTGCTGCACATGGGATGGCAGGCGGGAATCATTTCGCAAGAGCCGAGATTGGAGTTCGTCTAATTTGGTGATTGGGTCATTGGGTAATTCGGCCGGAATGGAATTATTCGAACAGCGCGCCGAAAAGCGCGTTTCTTATTTTTCGGAACCCGGAACGTAGAAATATTTGCCGATAAGGACGCCGATTTCGACGGCCGCATCGGGATCGAGATGGTGGAACTCAAACCCCGTATCGCCTTGTTCAGTCCGATAGAGTAGGACGACATCGATGCGGCGGCGAATGCCGTCTTGCTCGGCCACAATGACCAACGTCAGCGGGACGTCGATGGGAAACGTGCGGCTGGTTTGCAACAGAAAGCCGCCGCGGCCGAGAACGAGGATTCGGCCCAGGCGCGTGCCGTGATCGTCTTCGGCAAAGAGGTTGGCCGCCGGCGGAATCATCACGCGATCGAATTTCCGGCGTTCTTCCATAGCGAGCCGCGAGCCGCTACTTCACTCCACCGGCTGCGGAAATGAGAACTTGGGCGTGATGTCCACCGGGACATCCGCAACCGTGCCGAGCGCGGCCTTCAGCTCTCCCGGCATGGCGCCGTATTTCTGAAACCAGTTTTCGGCGCGGGCGCGATCGCCGGTCGCCTCCATCTCCAAGCAGTTCCTTGGCAAGCGCGGCGATCGCGGTGGCGGTGCGGTCGTAATCAATGACGTAGCGGCCGCCGGCGTCGCGCTGAATGGCCTTCTGCTGGAAGAGATAGTTGAACTCCATCATTTCAGCCTTACCGTGGGCCTCGGCGGTGCCGAAGCGGATGGTGCGGAACAGGCCGGCCAGATACGACGAGTAAAACTCCGGCAGGCGCTCCTTGGGCAGCACGCCGTGGTCCACCAGCCATTTGATGCCGAACATGCCGACCACGTCGGCCTTGGCTTCTTCCAGCCCGTTGAAGGCGGGACCGATGGCTTCGCGGATGTCCACCTGCTTGCCGTTTTTGCGCGCGAAAGACGGACCGAGGCCATGGGAAATTTCGTGCAGCAGGGTGCCTGCGAGATAGCCGTCGGCGGAAGCTAGCGCGGCCTGGTCGGCACGCATCAGGCGCTTGGCGACCGGCAGGATCACGACGTTGACCCGCGCGTCCATGAAGTTCTTGAAGAAGATTTTCTTGGTGCCCTTCTCCTGGTGGATGCGCGGGTCATTGGGAAGATTGTCGGCGACGGCCTGGTAGCCATGGTTGAGGTCGCCGGCGCGGAAGGGCGTGTCCATGACTTCCATGGGCGTCTGGTGGCCGCGTTTCGAAGGGCGGTCTTCGGCGGGCAGGGGCAGCGCGTCCTGGATGTCGGGAATGTATTTTTCGTAGAGCGTGAGCTTGCGGCTCTCGGCTTGGTTGCGGACCAGGACAGCGGCGCCGTAACTGGTCTTCACGCCGAGCAGGCCGTCATCGTAGGTCTCGTAGGGCGCGAAGATGACGTCGAACTTGGGCGCTTGCAGGTCGAGCCAGGCGATATCGCTCTTGTAGTAGTCATCGGTGAGCAAGGCATCGGCACGCAGGCGGAGGAAGTCGGCGAACTGCGGCTCGTCGGCGAGCGCGGCGGCGTCACGCAAGGCTTGGGCCGCGGGCTCGAGAAACGACCGATAGGCAACGTGGTAAGAGACGGCATCGAGCTGATTGCCCTTCCAGCGAACGACGGTTTGCGGCGCGTAAATGGCGGCCTTCCCGTCGGGATGCTGCTTGAGATACTGCTCCACCTGGTCGCGCGTTAGGCCGTGCGGATAAAAGCCGCGTCCGGGATACATGGGCGGGCATGTACCGCCGTTGGCCTGCGCTTCCGAGTGCGTGCAGACGAAAGGCTGGTTGTCTTCGAGCAGGTCGAAGCGGCTGGCGTTGATGAAAATGTACTGGCGCACCAGTTGGTCGCGCGCGTCCTTGCTGCCGGCGAGTTGCTGGTAGAGAGTGAGGGCGTCAGGGTCGCTTTGGCGCCAGTAGATATCCTCGAGGTAGCGGCAGGCTTCGACCAGCTTGTCAACCAGTTGGCGCTCGCGCGCGCTCAGGCCGGCGGAGTCGAACGGCATTTCCACGGGCTTGAATTTGGCGACGCGCTGGGCAAGGTCGGCAACGACGTTGAGTTTTGGCGCCGTGGGGGAAGTTTTCGGCGCGTGCTTGCGGTGGGTCTGCGAGTCGGCAAGTGGAGACATGAGAAGGACCAGCAAGGCTACCGTGAGTCTAACGCCCGCGCTCGGCATATCGGAGGATTCTAGCAAACGCGGTGGGTTTCAGCGGAAGTCGATGGCCGATGGTCGATGGTCGATGGTCGATGGTCGATGGCCAAAGCAGATTCCTCGCTGCGCCTTGAAAATCGCCCTACTGACATTAGGAAAAAGTCGCGGCTATATTAAGGACATGTCCAGTTCTCCCCAGAACAACGGCGCGCAGACGTTGCTCATCGATGCCGATGACACGCTGTGGGAGAACAACATCTATTTCGAGCGGGCGATTGCCCATTTCATTTCGTATCTGAACCACCGCGAGTATTCGCCGGGACAGGTGCGGGCAGTGCTGAACCAAGTGGAGCGCGAGTGCATCATTTCACACGGATATGGGCTGCACAGCTTTGCGCACGCGCTGATGCGGACATTCGAGCAGTTGGCGATCGATCCGGTTACGCCGGAACAGCACGAGCGCATTCGCAGCTTCGCCCATGCCATTGCGGAGCATCCGGTGGAGATCCTGGCGGGCGTGCCGGAGACCTTGGAGTACCTCACGGCGCGGCATCACCTGATCCTGATGACCAAGGGCGACATCACGGAACAATCCGGGAAGGTGGAGCGGTCGGGATTGAAGGAGTATTTCGCGGCGGTGGAGATCGTGGCGGAGAAGGACGCAGGGACGTACAGCGAGGTAGTCTCGAAATACGGGCTGGCGCACGATGCGACGTGGATGATCGGGAACAGCCCGAAGTCGGACATCAATCCGGCGCTGGCGGCGGGGTTGAACGCGGTGTTCGTGCCGCACGATCAGACCTGGATCCTGGAGCATGAGGAAGTGGCGCAGGCGCCGCAGGGGCAGAAGTTGATCGTGGTGGAGAAATTTGCGGGGTTGAGGGAGCACTTTTGAACTTGCGCCATTGGCCATTAGCCGTTAGCCATTGGCCACTTCGAATCTGAGCAGCCAAGGCCGATGGCCAGGAGCCAACCGCAGGCTACTTCCGTAACTGGTTGCGAGCACACGAGTTTGAACCTATTTTGCTAACACGGGGACGGATTCGCAAACAGTTGTAGCGTGGTACTCTCATTCTGCTCTGCGATTCTTGCTCCCGCGCGCCACGATGGGGGTCAAGAACGACAATTTTCGGCGCCTTCTGCTCACCTTCCAGGCCCTGAGCGAACTCGGCTCGGAGATGACGGCGGAGACTGACTTTGTGGAACGTGCGCGCCGCATTCTTTCCTGCGTCATGGAGGCGGCGGACGCGCGCCAGGCTGCGCTGTTCGTTCTCCGCGACAAGCCCGCGGTGTTGGCGACGGTGGCCGCGCGCGGGTTCATTTCGTTTCCCGAGCCGGCCGTCATACCTCTGTTGCCCAAGCACGTTTATGCGCTGAACAACGTGCGCTCGCCGTTGCTGATTTCGCGCGCTTCGTGGGAACAATACCTGAGCGCCAACGGCAACGTGGCGCCGGAGCTATTCCAATGCATCACGCCGCTGCGGGTGGGCGGCAAGCTGGTGGGCATGATCGCGCTGGGACGTCGCGACGAAGACGCGGCGTACGCGGAAGACGATCTCCAGGCGATCGATATGATGGCGCATTACGTGGCGCTGGCGGTGCACAACCACGTGCTGTCGGAGTCGCTGGCGCAGCGAGTTTCCGATCACCTGAAGCTGCTGGCGTCGGTGCACAGTTTTTACGACACCGCACTGGAGACCTTCGCCAACGCGATTGACATCAAGCACGTGAACGTTCGCGGGCACTCGCTGCGCGTGGGGCGCTACGCGGCCGGGATCGCCGAAGCCATGGGGATGGACCAGGCGGACGTGTCCGGACTGCGCGCGGCGGGCTTCCTGCACGATATCGGCAAGGTGGCGGTGGACAAGCGCCTGTTTGCCAAGCCGAGCGCGCTGGATGAAGAAGAATTCCGCGAGATGGCGGACCACACGCTGGTGGGGCACCAGATCGTTCAGGGCGTGGAGTTTCCGTGGCCGAAGGTGCCGGAGGTGGTGCGGTCGCATCACGAGCGGGCGGACCGCAGCGGATATCCTGACCGGCTGACGGGAGAGGAAATCACGATGCCGGCGCGGATCACCGCCGTTGCCGACAGCTTCGACGCCATGACCAGCGAGCGTCCGTATCGGCCGGGCAGGGGCGTGGGCGAAACGCTGAGCGAGATCGTGCGCATTGCGCCGTACAAGTACGATGTCAACGCGGTGCAGTCGCTGCTGGTGCAGGTGCGGCGCGATGCGGTGGGGCGCCGGGAGCATCGCTTCCTCGATGAACGCATGTTATGCGACATCGGGCCGGCCGACATTGACGTGCTGGCCTCGGCGCTGAATCACAAGATCACGCATGGCAGGATTTACTCCGCGTGAGGCGGCAGTCCGTATGAGTGATCCACGGATGGACCTATAATCAAAGTGCGGACTCTCCTATTCCTATGCCCATTCCTGCACGGTGGACGCTCATGCTGGCGGTCTTGGGTTGCGCGCTGCTCTGTTCTGCTCAGCGACCCGACCCTTGCCTTGAGCGAAGGATACTGGTAGTGCCGACTGCGTCAGGATTCAGACCGGCTACGGAATTCTCGATGGAACAAATCCGCGGTGAGGTGCATGGCAAACCTGTGTCGGTTGTCGGACTAAGTCCGTTTGCGGGCAGGCGTCGCACGGTTGTGTTGCTCGACGCAAGCGGAAGTATGAAAAGCAGATGGGCCGCGGTGTTGGCCATTACCGCAAATCTCATCAAGTCGTCGCCGACGATGTTTCCATCGCCATGGTTAGCTATTCGGACAAGATGGAAGATGTTGTCAACTTCTCCCAACACTCGCGAAGCGACATCGGGCAGCGCCTACTGGAATATGTGAAGCGGCATGATCTCCCTCGGGGGAACAGCCCCTTGCTGGCTGCGATCAATAAAGCGGCCGATCTGCTCCAGCCTGCTCAGTTTGGGGATTCCATCATATTGATCACCGACGGTGTAGAAAGTGAGGAGCGCGAGCGGTTCGAAACCGTGCGGCAGAGACTTATCGCTGGCGGAATTCGGCTGTTTTCGATGCTCTGGTTTGATTCTACCCCGAGGACAGAAGAGGAACTGAGCGGCCCCGTCAGGTTCGAACGGCTATCTGAAGAAACTGGCGGTTGGTTCATCATCACAAGGGTTGGCCCCGATGCCGCGACCGCCGCGGCAAACGGCTTTCTTACGAGCATCAATGAGAATCACGGACTCAGCGTCCAGGTGCGGTTACCAGAACCGATACAAGAGTGGCGGAAGTGGAAGCTGACGATCGTCGACGCCAAGGGTAAACCAAGCACCAAGACCACCCTCAGTTATCCTCGGTTCCTGAGCCCCTGCGAGCAGAGGAACTGATCATAAGATCACGCACGGCAGGATTTATTCGGCGTGAGGCGGTCGTCGGTAGTCCGGATTTTCTCCTTAGATCCCGATCGTGCAACTTCCCTGCCCTCAATGGGTTCATAATCGGCATGGGATGGCGCTCGTTCGGAGGCCCACCATGCAACGCAAGCACCTAACAATCCTGCTGCTTGTTCTCGCCCTTGGGATTTCCGCGTCGGTCTGGGCTGGCAACAAGAAAAAAGATAAGAAGGCAGCGGCGGCCGTGCAGATGCAGATGGATGCCCGGCAGCGGGCGCTGCACGCGCTCAACCGCCTGACGTTTGGGCCACGACCGGGCGACGTGGATCGCGTGATGGCGATGGGGCTGGACAAGTGGTTCGAGCGGCAACTGCATCCGGAAAAGATTGATGACGCGGCGCTGGAGGCGCGGCTGGCGCCGTTGCGCACGCTGCGCATGGATGCGCGGCAACTGGTGGAGAACTTCCCTCCTCCGCAGTTAGTCAAGCAAGTGGCGGAGGGACGCCGGGCGATGCCGTCGGACAAGACGGAGCGCGCGATCTACCAATCGCAGGTGGAGAAATACGAGCAGAGGCAGGAGAAGAAAGCGGCGAAGCTGGAGACCGCGGGCACATCGCAGGAGGAAAATCCCCACCCTGTCGTGCCAAACCCGGGCCCGACAAGGGTGGGCCAACCGCAGGTGGGCGACGATCTGCAGATGACGCTGACGGAAGAGCAGAAGGCGGAACGGCGCGAGGCCCGCTGGCAGGCGCGCGAGCAGGCGGAAAGAATCATGGCGTTGCCCACGCCGGATCAGCGCATGCAGGCAATCCTGGCGATGGATCCGCAACAGCGACAGATGCTGGCGCGAGCGCTTCCGCCGGAGGAACGCGAGCGGTTGATGAACTCGCTTACTCCACAACAGCGCGAGCAGTTGATGGCGATGAACAATCCGCAGCAGGTGATCGCCACCGAGCTGATGCAGGGCAAGATTCTGCGCGCGACTTACAGTGAGCGTCAACTCGACGAGGTGATGACCGATTTCTGGCTCAACCACTTCAATGTGTTTATCGGCAAGGGGGCCGACCGATACCTGGTGACGGATTACGAGCGCGACGTCATCCGTCCGCACGCGCTGGGCAAGTTCCAGGATCTGCTGATGGCGACCGCGAACAGTCCGGCGATGCTGTTTTATCTCGACAACTGGCAGAGTGTGGGGCCGCGATCGCCGGTCGGGATGGGCGAATCGCCGCGAGCGAGAAACTACGGCGGCTTCCGGCGAAATCGTCCGTTTGGCGGGCCTTTCGGGCGTCCGTTCCCGCCGCCTCAACGTCGTCCGCAGCAGCAGGCGAAGGGCAAGAAGCAGCAGCGCGGGTTGAACGAAAACTACGCGCGCGAATTGATGGAACTGCACACGCTCGGCGTGGACGGCGGATATTCGCAGAAGGACGTCACGGAGCTGGCCCGCGTGTTTACCGGGTGGACGATCAGGGAACCGCGGCGCGGCGGCGATTTCGAGTTCAACGAGCGCATGCACGAGCCGGGAACGAAGTTCGTGCTCGGACACACCATCAAGGAACACGGCGAGGATGAAGGCAAGGAGATGCTGAAGCTGCTGGCGCATCATCCGTCGACGGCGCACTTCATCTCGAAGAAGCTGGCGATGCGGTTTGTGTCGGACAATCCGCCGCCAACGCTGGTCAACCGCATGGCGGAGACGTTCCTGAAGTCGGATGGCGATATCCGGCGGGTGCTGCGGACCATGTTTGACGCCCCGGAGTTCTGGGCGCCGGAAGCGTTTCGCGCCAAGGTGAAGACGCCGCTGGAATTCGTGGTTTCGGCGGTGCGGGCCAGCGGCGCCGAGGTCAGCAACGCCATGCCACTGGTGCAGACTCTGAACCAGATGGGAATGCCGCTGTACGGCGCGCAGCCTCCAACTGGGTACTCGATGAAGGCAGAGACGTGGGTGAATTCGTCGGCGCTGCTGAACCGGATGAACTTCGCGCTGCGGTTCACCTCGAGACGGATGCCGGGCGTGGCGTTTGCGCCGGAACGCGTGCTGGGTTCGGCGGAAGCGCCCAGCGATACCAGCACGGCACTGGCGCGGCTGGAGAACACGCTGCTGGCGGGCGACGTCTCCAAGCAAACGCACGAGACGATCCTAAAACACGCGGCAGAGCCGGAGATCACCGGTCGCATCCTGGATGATCCTGCGCGGCCACCCAATGTGGGAGCGCTGGCGGGACTCATCTTTGGGTCGCCGGAGTTTCAGAAAAGATAGCTGTCAGCTCTCAGCCATCAGCGAGGACTCGTTTTGCTGAAAGCTGATAGCTGAGAGCCATTGGAGTTCGCAATGTCGATCACAAGGAGAGTTTTCCTTCAGGGCGGAGCAATGGCGGTGGTGGGGACGACGGTGGTGCCGGCGTTCCTGCAGCGGGTGGCGTTCGCGTCGGAAAGGGCGGCGACAGGCAAGCGAAAGTTTATTGTCATCTTCCAGCGCGGCGCGGCGGACGGGCTGAACATCGTGATGCCGCACGGTGAGGCGTCCTATTACGCTATGCGACCGACAATTGCGATCCCGCGACAGCAGGTGATCGATCTGGACGGATTTTTCGGCCTGCATCCGGCGATGGCGTCGTTCAAGCCGCTGTGGGAGCAGGGGCATTTGGCGATCGTACACGCCGCCGGTTCGCCCGACCCGACGCGCTCCCACTTCGACGCGCAAGATTACATGGAGTCGGGAACGCCCGGAGTGAAGTCAACCGAGGATGGATGGCTGAACCGCGCGCTGCGCGACCGTTCGTGCGTGGGCAGCGAATCCGGGTCGGGAACACGCCTTGGAGAACCGTGCCACGCCGAGTCACCGTTTCGCGCCGTCGCGCTGGGCAGCGCGCTGCCGCGCATGTTAGCGGGAAGCGCTCCAGCAGTGGCAATCAGCAACGTCAACAATTTTGGGGTCGGCGGGCGGAACCCGCAGGCGCAACCGCTGGCCAACACGTTCGAAGCCATGTACGACCAGTCGGTGGACGCGGTGCTGCACGGCACCGGGCAGGAGACGTTCGACGCGGTGAAGATGCTGAAGTCTGCCGATCCGCAAAAGTACACGCCGGCGCCGGGAGCGAATTATCCGCGCGAGCCGCTGGGCAATGCGCTGCGTCAGGTGGCGCAATTGATGAAGGTGGACCTCGGAGTGGAGGTCGCGTTTTCCGATGTCGGCGGCTGGGATCACCACGTGAATGAAGGCTCGGTGCAGGGGCAGATCGCGCAACGCGTTGGCGACTTGTCGCAGGCGATGGCGGCGTTGTGGACGGATCTGGGGAACCTGGCGGAAGAGACGGTGGTCGTGACGATGTCGGAATTCGGGCGCACGGCGCGCGAGAACGGCAATCGCGGCACCGATCATGGGCATGCGAACGTGATGTTCATCTTGGGCGGTCCGGTGCGCGGAAGGCGCGTGTACGGGCGCTGGCCGGGGCTGGCGCAGGAACAGCTTAACGAAGGCCGCGACCTGGCGCTGACCACGGATTTCCGCACCGTGCTGAGCGAAGTCGTGTACCGCCACCTCGGCAACCGCAACCTGGGCACGGTGTTTCCGGGATTTGACGCGAGTCCGGGATCATTCCTGAAGTGTCTCGTCTAGGTCGAAATTTAGCCACAGAGGCCAGAGGAAAGAAGGCCTTGCCGAAGTTCGAAACCTTCATGGCTCCTCCGATTCGATCCTCGCCAGGCTGATTACCCTGGCGTTCTATATAGGTAAGAGTAGTCTGCGGGATTTCTACAAGCCGGCTTCGATGCGGGCGCGGGGGTCGAGGAAGTCGCGCAGGGCGTCGCCGATGAAATTGAAGGAAAGCACGGCGAGCATCACGGCGACGGCCGGGAACAAGACCAGGTGGGGCGCGTCGAACAAGTGCGAGCGGCCGTCATTGAGCATGGAGCCCCAACTGGCAGCCGGAGGCGGAACGCCGAGACCGAGGAAGCTCATGGTCGCTTCGGCGAGGATGGCGCCGGCCATGCCGATGGCAGCCTGCACGATGACAGGCTGGATCATGTTGGGCAGGATGTGGCGGGTGATGACGCGCCAGTCGCTGGCGCCGAGGGCGCGCGCGGCCTCCACGAATTCGCGCTCGCGCGTGGCCAGCACCTGGGCGCGGACCAGGCGCGCGTAGCCGACCCATCCGCCGATGGAAAGCGCCAGAATCAGATTGAACATCCCGGGGCCGAGAAAAGCGACGAAGGCGATCGCCAGCAGGATGCCGGGGAATGAGAGGAAGGCGTTCATCACCACGATGTTGACCACGCGGTCCACGCGCCCACCGTAGTAGCCGGCTATGCATCCGACAATCAAGCCGAGGAAGAGCGCGACCGAAACGACGCTGGAGCCGACCAGCATGGAGATGCGGGCGCCGTAGATGATACGGGAGAGGATGTCGCGTCCCAGTTCGTCGGTCCCGAACCAGTGCGCCGCCGATGGGCCGGTAAGGCGCGCCGGAAGATCAATGTGGGCGGGATCCTGGGGAGCGATCCAAGGGGCAAAAATGGCGAGCACGGTGAAGATGGCGACCAGGACGACCCCCACGGTGGCGAGCGGGTTCAGGCGCATTGCGAGCAGCAGGCGCTGGGCGGCAGGCGAGGTCGCCGGGATCCTTGACGAAGAGGTTGCAACTGTGGCCATGGGATAGGGTTGTAGTTGCTGAGAGTTTCAGTTTCTGTTTCTGTTTCAGTTTACTTCAGTTGCGGTTTGAGAGATGAATGAGAGTCGTGGCAGGTCGAGGAAAAGCAGTGGCGCGTCCTCGCTCGGGATGACATCACATTGAATGTATTGTGAAAGGCGTGGAATGCGTAAGCCCATTGTTACCCTCTGCTTCCTGCTGATGGCAACGGCGCACGCGCTCGCCGGCGTGGAGTTTGTAGCGCAGACGCGCAGCGATGGCGGCGGCGATGTCACCGTGCACGCGTTTGTCAGCGGGTCGCGGGCGAAGGTGGTGTTCGTGGAAAGTGACGCGGAGATCTATGCCACCGGCGACTACATGCTGTCGCCGGACGAGGGCAAGACGCTGTACCTGGTCAGCCCGGCGACCAGGACGTACACCAGGTACGACGTGCAGGCAATGATGGCGGGCATGGGCGGCATGGTGCAGGGTATGCGCGGCATGATGAAAGTCACCTTCGAATCGCCCAAGATCGAAAAATTGCTGGAAGAAGACGGCGGAGCGATCGCGGGGCTGCCGACGCGCCATTATCGCTATCGCACCAGTTATGCGGTGAGCATGCACATCACCGGGGCGAAGAAGGTGTCTACGGTGACGGAAGAAGACATCTGGACGACCGAACAATTGGCCGATCCGGCGTTGAAGGTCTGGCTGAAGCGGGATCCGCCGACGACGGGCGATGAGCAGGTGGACAACATGATCCGCGCCGAGATGAGTAAGGTGGAGGGCTTCCCGCTCAAGCGCGTGACGGTGACGCGCACGACTGACGCCAGCGGCGAACGCAGCAGCCGCAGCGAGATGAATGTGCTGGAAGTGAAACAGGTCAGGGTACCGGAGTCCGAGTTTGCGCTGCCGCGAGGATATCGGGAAGTGCCGCCGAAGAGAGCGTTGGAGGAATAACCAAGGCTAGGGACGACCGTGGAACGCGCTGCTCACTTTGATTGCGTGATTTGACCATCGACTCTGCTCTTGGACCTAATATCCTGCCGCGAGGATGGAATGGCGAAATTTGTCATCGAGCGCGAGATTCCCGGGGCGGCAGATTTCCGGCCAACAGAATCAGCCCGGTCAAGTTGCGTAATCGCCCCCGCCACGGCGGGTTGAGTGCGGGGCTCAGGTTGACCACTATGTCATCATGAGCCGGTCACCTTAGGCCCACGACCCTCGTAATGCCGTGGTCCTTTTGTCGAACCGTTTGCATTAATACCACCATATACTGTGGTGGCCAGGGGATGGAATCGCAAGATATCGGTGGATACTGCCCCGAAAGCGTAGCCTGCTTTACCAGCAAACAGGGAAAACTAAGGTACAAAACCCAAGTAGTTCTTGACACCCACCCTCGTTACACTGATATAACGTGCAGCGCTCAAGAAATTCCCCCCGAGACAGGAGAGGACCTTCCTCTCGCCCCGTGGACAGTGTCCGCTTCGGCTGAGCCGGCAGCGAGATCCTGACACGGCATTTCGCCCGGCTAGGTTGGCGCATACGGGTGGCTGTCACATCTGTGGAAAGGGCTTAGCGCTTTTATGGCCGATTCGCGAGAAGTTATGAACATTCGCCAGGCCTCCCAGTATCTGGGCGTAAGTCCGGACACACTCTACAAATACGTGTACGAGGAGAGAATCCCCGCCTTCAAGCTGGGGAACCGCTGGAGATTCAAGAAATCCAAGCTCGACCAGTGGATGGAAGAGAAGAGCACGATGAGGGAGACCCGGGAAAAGAAGAAGCCCAAGGCCGCGCGCGTGGCGGCAGGGCACTAGGGGCGGACGCATGTTTGGACTGGGTGGAAACAAAACGATCGTCGGGCTCGACATAGGATCCAGTTGCATCAAGGCGGTCGAGCTGAAGCGGTCCCGTGGCGGGATCGAAGTGGCTCATCTCGGAGTCGAGCCGCTGGCCTCCGATGTGGTGGTGGATTCCATGATCATGGACTCTCCCGCCGTGGCCAGCGCCATTACCAAGCTGTTTAGCGAGAACGCTATCAAGGTAAAAGCGGTGGCAACCAGCGTCAGCGGGCACTCGGTCATCGTGAAGCCGATCTCGATTCCCACCCGCTCGGAAGCGGAACTGGACAACGACATCAAGACCGAGGCGGCCCAGCACATCCCCTTTGACATCGACGTAGTCAACATTGACTACCAGTTGCTGTCGGAGGACCTCAGCGGGCCGCAGATGGACATCATCCTGGTGGCGGTGAAGAAGGACAAGATCCTCAACTACACCAACGTGCTGAACATGGCGGGCAAGACGCCCGCGGTGGTGGACATAGACGCCTTCGCGCTGCAGAACTGCTACGAATACAACTACGAGCCGGCGCCCAACACCACCGTCGCCTTGTTGAACATCGGCGCCAGCGTGATGAATATCAATATCGTGAAGGGCAGCAAGCCGCTGTTCACGCGCGATGTCAGCGTCGGCGGGCACCAATACACCGACTCGCTGCAGAAGGAACTCGACCTCAGCTTCGACGACGCGGAATCCCTGAAGCTGGGGCAGAAGGTCGGCACGGTCAGCGAAGACGCCAAGGCCCCCATCCTCCAGCAGGTGACCGAGATCATCGTGCTGGAAATCCAGAAGACCTTTGATTTCTTCCGCGCCACAGCCGCCGGCGAGCACATCGAGCGCATTTACCTGGCCGGCGGTTCTTCCAAGGTGACGGGACTGATGGAGGCGCTGCGCCAGGAGTTCTCGCTCCCGGTGGAGGTCCTCAATCCGTTCGCCCGGATCAGTTATGCGGAGGGCACGCCCGCCGCGGAATTGATTGGCCAGAATGCGGGACAACTCGCGGTTGCCGTGGGATTGGCCCTGAGGAGCTTCGACGACCTATGATCCGCATAAACCTGCTGGGTGTGTCCAAATCGAAGAAGGGCAAGCGCAGTCCAGTCGCCGCTGCCGCCGGAGTAGGTGGCGGCGGACCCAACATCCTAGTGGTGTTGCTGGTGGTCGCGGCCCTGGCCGCGGGTGGAAATTATATCTACTACTCGATGCTGCAGCGCGACGCGGCCAAGCTCAAGGTACAGATGGAAGAGGCGAGGCGCGAGAACCAGCGCCTGGCCGAGATCAAGTCCAAGTACCTGGAGTTGGAGAAACAGAAGGATCTGTACGAGCGGCGCGTCAGCGTCATCCACCAGTTGCAGGCCAACCAGGCTGGGCCGGCCACGCTGCTAACCACGATCGCCGACACCGTCAACAAGAGCGATGCCGTCTGGCTCAACACCATGAAAGAGGACGGCAACAACATCAACTTGGACGGCGTGGCGCTGAGCGTGGATGCGGTGGCTGGCTTGATGCGCAACCTCAAGGCGACGGGTTATTTCAAGAGCGTCGAGATCAAAGAGTCCTACCAGGATGACGTGGCTAAGAACCTGACCGCATTTGTCTTCACCCTGGTTTGCGAAAAGCAACCTCAACAGAAGAGTTAGGGCGGCAGATATGGCGAAATTTTCGGAGTTATCGGCGAAGGTGCAATTGCTGATCCTGGTGATTGTGGCCGTGGCCCTGAGCGGAGCGGCGTATTGGTTCGTGTACAAAGAGATAGACACGTCCAACCGCGCCCTCCGGGCGCAGGTCAAGGCGAAGCAGGATGAGAACGCGGCCCTCCGTCCCTATGCCGACAAAAAGGCCGACATGGAGCGGAAGATCGTTACCCTGAAGGATCAACTGGAACAGATGAAGCGCATCGTGCCCGACGAGAAGGAAGCGCCTCAATTCATGGAGATGATGCAGGCGGAGGCGCGCAAGGCCGGCATCGAAATCCGGCGCTATACGTCCAAGCCGACGGCCCAGCGCGAGTTCTTCAGCGAGGTTCCCTTCGACCTGGAACTGGATGGCCCGTACTACTCGATGCTGCATTTTTTTGAGAATGTGGCGCACCTGGATCGCATCGTCAACGTCTCCGGCCTCAGGATGGCGTCGCTGCGCAAGCCCGGCGAGTCAGGGGTCAAGAAGCAATACCAGTATGCGCCGGGCGAGACCGTGGCCGTGACGTGTGCGACGACGACTTTCTTCAGCCGTGAAATCGCGCCGGGGGCTCCCGCAGCCGCTCCGGCCAAAAGAAGGTAGAGGAAGCCATGAAGGCTAGGACGATTGCTCTGTTGTGGATGCTGGCGGCCGGGGTCATGGCAGCGCAGACGCCACCGCCGAGTCAGAAGGTTGTGCCTGATTCGAGGCCGAGGGTCGTCAGGCCGGTGGCGAAGCAGGCGAGTCGGGCGGCGGCGCCCGCCCAGCCGGCAGCAGGGGTCGGCATGCAGTCCAAGCCAGCGGCACCGCGGTCCAAGCCAGCAGCGGGGCAGTCCAAGCCAGCGGCGGCGGCGAAGAAAGCGGCAGCCAAGCCGCGGAAGACGGCGGGCACGGTGGTGAAGAAGGCAGAGGTACGCGCCAGCAGCGACAAAGCCCCGGCCAAGCGCGATCCTTTCCTCAGTCCCATCCGCGAATCGGGCGCGGTGGGGCCCGCCTGCACGACCGGCAAGAAGTGCCTGGCAATTAGCACGATTGTGCTGCGGGGCATCGTCAAGTCGCAGAGCGGGATGATCGCGGTGGTCGAGAGCTCCACCCGGAAAATCAGCTACTTCCTGCGCGAAAACGACCCGGTGTTCAACGGCTACGTGGTCAAGATCACCCCTGACACCATCGTATTCCGCGAGAACGTGATGGACAGGTTGGGAAAACAGAGCACGCGCGACGTCATGATGAAGGTGGTCGCACCGGCCGTTTAGTCGCAGGAGAAGAGTTTTCTGAGTTTTCTGAACGCGCAGGGGCAGTACCTCGGTTGGGCCGAACCCTTGGGAGCAGTAACCGCCATGGTTCCACGCCGCGGCACGATGCGGCAGAGGCGAAGGGCGGGGGCTAAGCTGGAAGCGGCGTAAGGCGCCGCTACACGCTCCAGGCATCGCCTGCGCGTGGGGAGAATCGCAATGAGGCTGAAGCAACTGCTGGGTATTCTCTTTCTGCTGCTCATTCTGAGCGCGATGGCGGCCGGCGCCGGATCGCAACTGACCGCCATCAGCGTGACCGGTCAGGGGCAGGCGTCCACCGTCATCCTGCACGCGAGCGGTGCCTTCACACACACCGAGTATCGTCCGGTAGACCAGACGCTGCTGGTCGACTTGGCGGGCGTGGCGCCGGGCACGCTCAAGGACACGGCCAAGGCGGTGAACCTGCCGGGCGTGGTTTCCTATCGCGTGCTTGGGTACACCGGCAACAGCGGCGCCGAAGTGACGCGCGTCGAGATTACGTTGAGCCCTGGCGCGGTGGTCAACGTGTCCGAGATAGCCCGCGGTGTGCAGCTGCGAGTAACGGGAGCGGCCAGCGCTGCGGCGGAGGCGTCCGAGCTGCCGAAGTTCGTGCCCGCCGCCGCGAAGACATCCGCAGCGGCCAAGCCCGCGGCCCATGCGGCCGCTCACCCAGTGCTGGTGCGCAAGATCTCGGTGGTGCGCGGGAAAACCGGCATGGAGGTGGAGATTTCCGCCAGCGCTCCGCTTACGCCCAAGCTGATGAAGCTGACCGCCCCCGACCGCCTGGTGGTGGACCTGCTCAACGCGATTCCCGCCGGACATCCGGGCACCATAATGGTCAACGGCGCCGAGGTCAAGTCCGTGCGCATGGGTCGCTTCCAGCAGGATCCTCCGGTGACCCGCGTGGTGGTGGACCTGATCGCGCCGCGCGACTGCGAAATCGTGCCTGCGGGCAACAGGTTGGTGCTGAAACTGCGCGCGCAACAATCCGCGGTAGCGGATCCGGCTTCGCAACCGGCTGCCGCCGCAGCGGCACCGCCGCCCGCTGCGGAAGCGCCCAAGCCGGTGACCGAGGCAATGATCGTTCCGGCCGCGATGAAGACGATGGTTGAGCCTGTGAAGCCGCAGGTAGCAGCGGACGTAGTCATGGTCGAACCGAAATTCACAACCAAACCGGCGGAAGCCGAGCTTGATCCCAAAGCGGTCGCGCAAGCGGCTGCTCAGGTGGTCGCCAAGAACGCGCCTGACCCGCATAGCGATGCCGCCTTGCTGCCTGCGCCCAGCGCCGCGCTCGGCGCGCCCGCCACCAACCTGGCCGCGCAACAGCAGCAGCAGATGCAGCGTGCCGCACAAGCGCCCGCCCAACCCGGGCAGCGCTACACCGGCGAGCCCATCTCGGTGAATCTGAAGGACGTGGACCTGAAGGATTTCTTCCGCCTGATTCACGAGATCAGCGGTCTCAACATCGTTCTGGATCCCAACGTGCGCGGCAGCCTGACCCTGGTGCTCGATGACGTACCCTGGGACCAGGCACTCGACATCGTGCTGCAGAACAACGGCCTCGACCGCCGGCTGGAAGGCAACGTGCTCCGCATTGCGACGCGCGAAACCTTCACCAAAGAAGCCGAGTCGCGCCGCGCGCAAGCGGAAGCCTTGGCCCTGGCCGTGGACAAGGTCCAGGTCACGCACTTCCTCAGCTACGCGCAGGCGACCGCCATTATGCCGATCGTGAAGAAATTCCTTTCCCAACGCGGCGACGTGATCGCCGACCCGCGCACCAACGCGCTCATCATCACCGATATTCCCAGCACCATCCCTGAGATCCAGCGCATCATGTCGCAACTGGACCGCAAGACGCAGGAAGTGGAAATCGAAGCCCGGGTGGTTTCCGCAACCCGCAACTTTGCGCGTGACATTGGCGTGCAGCTCGGTTTTGGCTGGGGCAACTCGCCGACGGCAGTCGGCGGCGCCGGCGCGGTCGGAACCAGCCCGCTACTGGTCACTCTGCCCGGCGGGCAGATACCAAACTACTTCGCTACCGCCGGCGCAATCCCGCTGTTCTCGAACCTGCCAGCCGTGGGGCCGACTTCCGGCATCAGCTTCTCGAATGCGACGGCGAACTACCGGGTGGATGCGATCCTCACCATGGCCGAAAGCCGCGGCCTGTTGAAGATCCTCTCCCGGCCTCGCGTGGTGACCCAGAACAACATTGGCGCCACCATGAAACAGGGCGTCAAGATCCCGGTGGTGACCGCAGCGCAGTTGGGCGGCCCGCCTACCACGACCTATGTGGACGCCGAGCTGCGCCTGCAGGTGACGCCGCAGATTACCGTGGAGAACACCATCTTCCTCAACGTGGACGTGGAAAACACCACGCCAGACTTCAGCCGTCAGGTCCAGGGCAACCCGACCCTGCTGACGCAGCAGGCGACAACCCAGGTGCTGGTCACCGACGGCGGCACGGTGGTCATCGGCGGGGTCATCCAGACGTCGAACTCGGTCTCGGTGTTCCAGGTTCCGCTGCTGGGCGACATTCCGATCCTCGGTAACCTGTTCAAGCGCCGCAGCGTCTCCACGCAGACTCAGGAACTGATCTTCTTCATCACTCCCAAGATCGTGCAGACATAAACCGGCAACCAATCACCCAACCAAGAGCCCCCGGCATGAGCCGGGGGCTTGTTCTTGCAGTGGCCAGAAGGGATTTACGAATTGGAGAATTTACGAATTGACGAATTCCTGGGCGACACGACAAATTCGTCAATTCTTCAATTCGACAATTCGTAAATCTGCTGAACACACTGGCCACTGACCACTGACCACTCTGCTAATCTTCCGTGCATGGACCACGCCCGCCGCCAGGCCGCCATCGAAGCGCACCTGGAGAAGCTTCGTCTCGATGCGCTGCTAGTCACGCATCTCCCCAATATCCGCTACCTGTGCGGTTTTACGGGCAGTTCTGGAGCCTTGCTGATTCATGGCGGCCGATCGCTGTTTTTCACCGACGGCCGCTACACCGCGCAGGCCGGCGCAGAGGTCTCGCGCGCCCGCGTTGTCACCGTGAAAGGATCGCCGCAGCTCGCTGCCGCTCAGTCCGCGCAACGCCACCGCCTCCGCGTGCTTGGCATTGAAGGCCATCACATGACGGTGAGCGCGCGAACCATGCTGCATCGCGCGCTGGGGCCGAAGACGCGTCTGCGCGATTCCGGACCACTGGTCGAGAAACTTCGCATGGTCAAGGATAGCGATGAGATCGCGCTCATCCGCGAAGCCGTCAACCTGGGAGCGAGCTTGCTCGATACCGCAGTGCGGGCGATTCGTCCGGGCGTGCAGGAAATGGAAGTCGCCGCCGAGTTGGAATATGCCGCGCGGCGCGCGGGCGTCGAGGCAATGTCGTTTGAAACCATCGTGGCGGCGGGCCCGCGCTCGGCAATGCCGCACGGTGTCGCGTCTTCGGCCGCCATCCCCGCGCATGGATTCGTCGTCCTCGACTTCGGTGTTATACTCCACGGTTACTGTTCGGATATGACGCGCACTGTGCACGTGGGGAAAGTTTCCGCGGCCGAGCGCCGCATGTATCAGGCAGTGCGGGAGGCCCAGCAGGCAGGAATGGATGCCGTGCGCGCCGGAGTCGCGTGCGGCGAGGTGGATCGCGCCGCGCGCAACGTACTTCGCCGCGCCGGGTTGGCGCGGTACTTCATGCACTCCACCGGTCACGGCGTCGGCCTGGAAATTCACGAAGCGCCGCGTTTTGCCCGCGGTGTGGCGGAGACTCTGCACGCCGGCATGGTGGTGACGATTGAACCCGGCGTCTACCTCCCCGCCCGAGCCGGCGTTCGCATCGAGGACATGATGGTGATTACCCAAAGCGGCGGCGACGTTCTCACCCCGGCCCCGAAGGAGTTGATCGAGCTGTGAAAACTCAAAAGGCCGATCCCCTATGAATCAGAAAGAGCTCAAGGAGCTGATCGAATTCCTCATTGAGAAGGACATCGCCGAGTTCGAACTCGAGCGCGGCGACGTCAAGGTGCGCATCAAGCGTGCCCACGCCGACGCGAACCCGGGCACCGAAACGCGCTACGTGCTGGCCGCGCCCGCGCAACCCGCGCCCGCAGCGGTTCCGCCGGCGCCGGTAGCGCCGCCGCAAGCCGTCCCGGCATCGCCCGCCACCGCACCTGCGTCGCCGGCTGCGGAGCAGGCGGAGGAGGCCGGGGTGCACACGATCCGCTCGCCCATCGTCGGCACCTTGTACGAGGCGCCGTCGCCGGGCGCGCCGCCCTTCGTCAAGGTTGGCGACACCGTCAGCGTCGGCCAGGTGCTGTGCATCATCGAGGCCATGAAGCTGATGAACGAGATCGAATCCGACTATGCTGGCGAGATCGTGAAGCGGTACGTCAACAACGCACAACCGGTCGAGTACGGGCAGCCGCTGTTCGCCATCCGTCCAAAATGAAGTCTCTCGGTCTATCAGTTGTTCAGTTACTGTGTTCCTCAGTATTGACATCCTAGGAGACCCAACGGACAAACTGACAGACTGAGGAACTGATCGACCGATTGAGCGACAGAGTGATCGACCAAAATAACTGAAACTGAAACCGAAACTTTGTTCAACAGAATTCTCATCGCCAATCGCGGGGAAATCGCCCTCCGCGTCATCTGCGCCTGCAAGGAACTGGGCATCCGCACGGTTGCCATCTACAGCGATGCGGACCGGAACTCGCTGCATGTACGCTTCGCCGACGAGGCCATCTGCATCGGGCCGCCGCGGCTTAGCTTGAGCTATCTCAACATCCCCGCCGTAATCAGCGCCGCCGAGATCGCCAACGTGGACGCCATCCACCCCGGCTACGGACTGCTCAGCGAGAATGCCAACTTCGCTGAAGTATGCGAGACCTGCGGCATCAAGTTCATCGGCCCGCCGCCGGAGATCACGCGCCTGATGGGCGAGAAAGAGAAAGCGCGCGAGGCCATGAAGCAGGCGGGCGTGCCCATCCTGCCCGGCTCGGACGGCGTGGTGCAGTCGGCGGGCGAGGCCGCCGAGTGGGCGCGGCAGGTCGGGTTCCCGGTCATCGTGAAAGCCTCGGCCGGCGGCGGCGGGCGCGGCATGAGGGTCCTCCGCAGCGAGGCCGAACTGCCCAACCTGTTTCACGCCGCCCAGTCCGAGGCGGCGGCGGCGTTCGGCAATGGCGACCTCTACCTGGAGAAATTTATCGAGCATCCGCGCCACATCGAGTTTCAAATCCTGGCCGACAGCTTCGGCAACGTGGTCTCGCTCGGCGAGCGCGAGTGCTCCATCCAACGCCGTCACCAGAAACTGCTGGAGGAAGCGCCTTCGGTGGCGGTCACGCCCGAACTGCGCGCTCGCATGGGCAAATTGCTGGCCGAGGTATTGAACAAAATCGGGTACGTCAACGCCGGCACGGTCGAGTTCCTCATGGATGAAGATGGCAGCCTGCACTTCATCGAGATGAACACGCGCATCCAGGTCGAGCACGCCGTCACCGAGATGGTCACCGACGTGGATCTGGTCAAGAGCCAGATACGGATCGCCATGGGGGAAAAGCTGGAGACGGTGCTGCAGGGGCCGATCACCACTCGCGGACACGCTATCGAGTGCCGCATCAATGCCGAGCACCCGGAGAAGTTCACACCGTCGGCGGGGAAGATCACCACCTTCCACCCGCCGGGCGGCACCGGGGTGCGGGTCGACACCGCCGCCTACGCCGAGGCTGTCATTCCGCCCTACTACGATTCCCTCATCGCGAAATTGGTGGTGCGGGGCCGGGACCGCGAGGAAGCGATCTCGCGCATGACCCGCGCGCTGGAGATGTTCATTGTCGAGGGCATCTACACCAGCATCCCGCTGCACCGGCGCATCGTTGCCGATGCCGACTTTCGCGCCGGACGCACCGACAACCGGTTCATGGAACGCTTGCTGGCCGCGAGCAAGGCCGCCGATTAAAGCAGTGTAGAACTTCTAACGAGTTAGTCTCCTCCATGGCCATCGACCATCGACCACCGACCATCGACCATCGATTACAGGCCATCGAACTTCCCCGCTTCTACCCGATCCTCGACTTCTCCTGCTTCCCGGACGATCGCGCTCTTATTCAATTTGCCGAAGACCTGCTCGCCGCCGGCGTTATCTTGCTGCAATACCGCAACAAGCACGGCAGCTCCCGCCAGATGCTTTCTGATGCCCGCGAGTTGCGGCGCCTGGCCGGCCCGAGCGCGCGGCTGATCATGAACGACCGCGCCGACCTCTGCCTGGCCGCCGATTGCGACGGCGTGCACGTTGGCCAGGACGATCTCCCGCCCGCCGCCGTTCGCGGGATCGTCGGAAACCGGCTCTGGGTAGGCGTTTCCACGCATCGCCCCGAACAGCTCCGCGAGGCCGATCGGAGCGATGCCGACTACCTTGCCATCGGTCCAGTGTTTGCCACCACCAGCAAGGCGAATCCCGGTCCGGTCGTCGGGCTCGATGGCGTGCGCGCCGCCCGGTCTCTGACGCAGAAGCCGCTGGTAGCGATTGGTGGGATCACGCGGGCAAACGCGCGGTCGGTGATTGAGGCGGGCGCCGATTCGGTTGCGGTCATCTCCGATCTGCTCCGCGACCCGCGCCGCGCGGTGGAAGAATTCTTTGCCGTTCTAGGCTGACGACCCACACAATCCCGACACCATGCCTGAGGGGCTAGCACGTCCGATTCGGGCGTAACTTGTGATAGGCGCGCTGGTGACATCAGTTACCTCGTTACCGAACGTTGGTTGAAGTAAACTCTGCAACGTGGTCGGCTGTCGCAAAACCCACAGTTATCCCCACATGCCCCGCCTATGGCGGAAGTGGAAATTAGCGATCGAAGATGTACAAGCTACCACCGAAAACAACAGGATGTATCGTTCCAACCTACCTTCATGCCGGTAGCATTGCTCAGCATTCTCGTGTCGCTGTTGCCTCGCCGCTATCGCGGCTACGAGCTTGGCGACGGCAATCTCGACGTGCGGCGGGGCGCCATCTTCTCTTCGTCCCTGCAGTTTGTCCTGTGCTGTGCGGCACTGTGGGCGCGCTATCCGGCGTTCCTGCGCGCGCGCCTCGCCGAGGCCGCCGCTGTTACCGGCGCCACGGCCGGTAGCGACAGGGTCGTGGCCGGCCTCACCGATTTTTCCGCCGGCGCATTCGCCGTTTTTCAGTACATGTTCTCGCCCATCACGCTCCTGATCCTCTACTTTGCGCTCGAAGGCGCGGTGCGCATCTTCGCTGTCGTGGCGAGCGATGAAGTGCTGCCAACACTCCCCCTGCAACTGGTCGCGTGGGCGCTCGAGGTCGGCAAGGTCGAGTACCAAGAACATGAACTCGGCCCGCGCCTCGCCGACGTGGTGGAACCGGGCTTGCCGGGGAAGTACGATCTTAAGGTCCTGTCCTGCCGTCCCAAGGAGTGGAACCACCTGGTCACCATCCGATTCAACGACCAGATGTATGAAGTGCAGAGCGAGCAGACGGGCTTGCCTCCGTGGCGCTTCGTCTATCTGCTTCGGCTCAAGCCCGAGTCCAAGATTGTTCGCAGTCTGCAGGATTACGATCCCGAGGAGCCGCGGTACCAGCCGGGCTGGGCCGAAGTGCACGAAAGCCCGCGAAATTAGCCGCTTCTGTGGCCTTCCTTACCAATTGCAGCCGCCGCCGAATCGGTGTAGATTCTTGCCCAGTTTCTCACCCCCCAAGGAGCTTCGTGAGCACCCAGACCGGCAGCCAAGGCCGCACCGCCGCCGCCAGCCAGGATCAGGAACTCGTCAAGGGACTCGGCCTCACCAGCGCCACCACCCTGGTCATGGGCTCGATGATCGGCTCGGGAATCTTCATTGTCTCCGCCGACATCGCCCGCCTGGTGGATTCGCCTGCGCTGCTGATCGCCGCCTGGCTCGTCACCGGAGTCATGACCGTGATCGGCGCGCTCTGCTACGGCGAGCTGGCGGCGATGATGCCCAAGGCCGGCGGGCAATACGTCTTTTTACGCGAATCCCTCGGGCCTTTGTGGGGATTTCTGTACGGCTGGACGTTTTTTCTGGTCATCCAGTGCGGCACGATTGCCGCCGTGGGCGTGGCGTTCGGCAAGTTTCTAGGCGTCTTCTTTCCGTCGGTATCGTCGAGCCACTGGATCCTGCATTTCTGGAAGGCGCCGCCGATTCGTCTCGGTCCCATGGTGCTGGGCAACATGGACGTTGGCCTCAACACGGCGAATCTGGCCGGTATCGTGATCATCGTCGTGCTCTCCATTGTGAACGTGTTCGGGGTGCGCACCGGAGCGATGGTGCAGAACATCTTCACCTTTGCCAAGGCGGCGGCGCTGATCGGATTGGTCTTCGTCGGGATCCTGATCGGGCGCACGCACCTCGCCGAGATAGCTAACTTCGGAGCTGCCTTCTGGCGTAACGCAAACTGGAGCTCCCGTTTTCCGGTGGAAGTGGGCGTTGGTGGCCCGATTGCAATGGTCGGCATGCTGACCATTCTGGCGGTCGCGCAGGTGGGTTCGCTGTTTTCCGCCGACGCGTGGAACAACGTCACCTTCACCGCTGCCGAAGTGAAAAACCCCAGCCGCAACCTGCCGCTGTCGCTGGCGATGGGCACCGGCTTCGTGATCCTGCTCTACGTGGCCGCGAATTTCGCGTACCTCTCCGTGCTGCCGCTGCACGGCGACCCGCACGGCGCTACGGTCTTCGCCCGCGGCATCCAGTATGCCGCCGAAGACCGGGTCGCGACGGCGATGATGCAGGCCGTCTACTACCAGTTCGGCGCCGGGCTGATGGCGGCGGCGATCCTGGTCTCGACCTTTGGCTGCAACAACGGCCTGATCCTGGCGGGCGCGCGCGTCTATTACGCCATGGCCAAGGACGGGTTGTTCTTTCGCAGCGTGGCGCGCCTTCATCCTACCTACAAGACGCCGGTGGTTTCGCTGATGGTGCAGATGGTGTGGTGCTCGATCCTGTGTCTCTCCGGAACGTACGGCCAGTTGCTCGACTACATCATCTTTGCCGTGCTGGTGTTTTACATCCTCACCATCCTTGGGCTGTTCGTGTTGCGGGTGAAGCAGCCGAACGCGACGCGGCCGTACCGCGCCCTCGGCTATCCGGTATTGCCCGCCATTTACATCCTGATGGCGCTCTTTATTGATATAGTGCTGCTGCGTTACAAGCCCCAGTACACTTGGCCAGGTCTGATGATCGTTCTGGTGGGGATTCCGGTGTATTACCTGTGGCGCCGGTCTGCGGAGCACGCCGCCGTGAACGGCTGAAACAGAGGTCGAAGGAGATCTACAAACGGCATGTCTGATTTGCTGGCAACAAAACCACTCGACATGATTCTGACCGAGGCGGGGGAAACGGGCGAGCACGCGCTGAAGCGCGCCCTCGGCCCGGTGAACCTGATCACTCTCGGCATTGGCGCCATCATCGGCGCGGGAATTTTTGTGCTCACCGGCGCCGCCGCTGCGCAGTACGCCGGCCCGGCGATTGTCCTGTCATTCATTCTGGCGGGAATTGCGTGCGCCTTTGCCGGCTTGTGCTACTCGGAATTTGCCTCGCTGATTCCGATCGCCGGCTCCGCCTACACCTATGGCTACGCCACCCTGGGCGAGATCTTTGCCTGGATCATCGGCTGGGACCTGATCCTGGAATACGCCTTCGGCGCAGCCACCGTGGCGTCCGGCTGGAGCGGCTACGTCAACAGCCTGCTGCAGGACTGGGGCATCCACCTTCCCCCGTCGCTGACCGCTACTCCCGGTACAGAAATGGTGCTCTACCACGGCCGCTGGGAACGACTGGCGACCATCCAGCCGGCACTGGAGAAGGCGGGTGTAGCCTCCGGCTCCTTGCCACATATCACCGGGAGCTTCAACCTGGTGGCGTTCGTCGCCATCTGCCTGGTGACTGTAATTCTGGTGATTGGCATCCAGGAATCGGCGAACTTCAACTCGGCGGTCGTGATCATTAAGGTTTCGATCGTGCTCGTGTTCATCGGCATCGCGGCTGCGTTCGTGACGAAGAACCCGTCGCTCGCTACCACGAATTGGCATCCGTTTATTCCGCCCAATACAGGCAAATTCGGACAATACGGCTGGTCGGGGGTGGCGCGCGGCGCTGCCGTGATTTTCTTCGCCTACATCGGATTTGACGCGGTTTCAACCGCCGCCCAGGAGGCGAAGCAACCGAAGCGCGATATGCCCATCGGCATTCTCGGCTCGCTGGTCATCTGCACTATCCTCTACATCCTGGTTTCCGGCCTGCTGACAGGCGTGGTTTCCTACAAGGCACTCAACGTTCCGGATCCGGTTGCGGTTGGCATCGACGCCACCGGCGTGCGCTGGGGCTCGCTGCTGGTGAAGCTGGGCGCCATCGCCGGACTCGGCTCAGTGATGCTGGTGATGTTGCTCGGCCAATCGCGCGTGTTCTTCTCCATGTCGCGTGACGGTCTGCTGCCCGAATGGGCGGGCCGCGTTCACCCACGCTTTCGCACGCCTTACATTTCGTCGATCACGGTAGGAATTTTCGTGGCGATCTTCGCCTCGCTGATCCCGATCGGGATTCTCGGCGAACTGGTCTCCATCGGCACTCTGCTCGCCTTCGTCATCGTCTGCGCCGGCGTGTGGCTGATGCGACGCAGGCGGCCCGAGATCCATCGGCCATTCAAGACGCCTTGGGTGCCGTTCACGCCTATCATGGGGATCGTCGTTTCCGGCCTGATGATGGTCAGTCTGCCCGGGGACACTTGGCTCCGGCTGGTGATCTGGCTGGTGATCGGCATGGCCGTGTACTTCTTCTACGGTCGCCATCACAGCCGCGTGCAGTTGGCGAGGCGCGAACCTGTCAGCAAACCGCCGACGGTAATGGCCGACTGAGTTTCTCCCTCCACTGCTTGCAACCAGCCCCTCGCGATCGCGAGGGGCTCGTTGTTTGCCGGAATCACAGCCCGGGCGCCGCTTTTTGTTTTACACTCAGCAGCCGCCTGCCGTCCGGAGCCAAGAGCCTGGAGCCTGTTCTTGAAAGCGATTCGCAATCTGCAGTTGGTCGCGCTAGCGCTGCTGGTGCTGTTCCTGCTGGGCACGATTGGCTTCCACCTCATCGAGGGCTGGCCGTGGTTCGACAGTTTCTACATGGTGTTGATCACGGTCACTACCATCGGCTACAGCGAAGTCCATCCCCTGTCGCATGCCGGCCAGATCTACAACGTCTTCGTGATCATCATCGGCGTCGGGCTGGTGTTCTTACTGATCGGGGTGGTGGCGCAGGCTTTGTTAGAATTCGAGCTTACGCAATTCTTCGGAAGGCGGCGCATGGAACGCGAGATCGACCGCCTCGACGGTCACTTCATTGTCTGTGGCGCAGGACGCGTTGGGCGCAGCACGGCGCGCGAGTTGGCGCACGAGCCGGTGCCGTTCGTCATCATTGAAAGTACCGCCGTCAAGATGGAGCGGCTACCGCCGGAGTGGCTGGTGATCAGGGGCGACGCCACCCAGGAGGCAGCGCTTCGCCAGGCGCATATCGAGCGCGCCCACGGGTTGGTGGCGGCCACCACCACCGACGCCACTAACATCTACATCGTGCTGACCGCACGCGGGCTCAACCCGAAGCTGAAGATCATCGCGCGCGCCAGCGAGGAAGACGCCGAGAAGCACCTGAAGACCGCGGGCGCCGACTCCGTGATCTCGCCGTACCACTTCGCCGGGCACAGGATCGCGCAGTCATTCCTGCGGCCGCATGTGCTCGATTTCATCGACTCGGCCACAGTAAGGCTTGGCGTGGACTTGGAGATCGCCGAGATCGAGGTGCGACTCGGCTCGCGCTACGTCGGCCAGACCTTCCGGTCGTCGAAGATGCGCCACGATACGGGCATCATCGTGCTAGCCATCAAACGCGCCGGCTCCATGCGCTTCAATCCCGCTCCCGACGAGCGCATCGAGGCGGGCGATACGCTGATCGCCATGGGCGAAGCGGCGGGATTGCGCAAATTGGAAGAAGCAGCGGGAATCAATGCTTAGCCGCAGATCAACGCAAATGAACGCAGAGGGATGAAGAATGAAGAAGTCAGAATGAAGAACCCAGAATCGATGATGTGCTTCATCCATTCTTAATTCTGACTTCTTAAATCTTGATTCCTAATTCTCAATTCCTAAGTGCGTCCTATGAAGGTCACCACTACCGAGGAAATGCGCCAGATTGACCGCCTCACCAGCGAGCGCCACGGCGTGCCGTCCCTTACGCTGATGGAGAACGCGGGAACGCACGTGGCGGAATACGTGTTGCGGCGCTACCAGCGCGCGGAGCGAATCTGCATCGTTTGCGGAAGAGGAAACAACGGCGGCGACGGATTCGTGGCGGCCCGCAAGCTGCACGAGGTTGGGAAAAAGGTGGACGTCCTTCTGCTGGGAAGTCCTGCGGAGGTGAAGGGCGACGCGGCGGCAATGCTTAAGAAACTGCCGGTTACGCCGGTCACGATCGCCAGCGAAGAAGAATTGATGAGCGGTGAACGCTCGCCCGCAAGTGCGCTGCGTGATGCCGATCTCATTCTGGATGCGATTCTCGGGACGGGCTTCAAGCCGCCGGTTTCCGGGCTGATCGCGAGCGCGATCAAGCTGATCAATTCACTCCCGGTTCCGGTGTTCGCGGTGGACATTCCTTCCGGCGCCGGCGCCGATGCGTTCGCTCCGGAGCCGCACCTGCGCTGCCGCGCCGACGCCATTGTCACCTTCACCGCGCCCCGTCCGGCACACGTCTTTGCCGATCTGACGCGCGGCGAAATCGTGGTCGGGCAGATTGGCTCTCCGCGGGAGGCGATCCAGTCCACGCTGAGCCTGGAGGTCATCGCGTGGAACGACATTGGATCCTGTTTTGCCCTGCGCGCGCCGGATGCGAACAAGGGCAGCTTCGGACACGTGCTGACCATCGGCGGCTCGTTGGGAAAATCCGGCGCGGCGGCCATGGCCGGCATGGCAGCTTTGCGCGCCGGAGCAGGGCTTTCCACGGTGGCGACGCCGCGGTCGGTGCTGCCCATGGTTGCCGGTTTCGCCGCCGAATTGATGACCGAGCCTTTGCCGGAAACCGAGGCGGGATCGATTTCACTCGCGGCGGTGGATTACGGACGCCTCGATTCGATGGTGGAAGGCAAAACCGTTCTCGCCCTGGGACCGGGAATTTCGCGGCAGGCGGACACCGTGCAGTTCATCCGCGCCATCGTGGACAAATACCCGCAGCCGCTGGTGCTTGACGCCGACGGGCTGAACGCGTTCGAGGGCCGAGCGGAGAAGTTGGAGGGGAGCAAGCGGCCGCTGGTGCTGACGCCCCATCCCGGCGAAATGGCGCGCCTGACGGGGCTTTCCACCAAGCTGGTTCAGCGGGACCGCATCGGCGTGGCACGTTCCTTCGCGCGCGATCATCATTGCGTTGTGGTGCTCAAGGGACATCGCACCCTGATCGCCGAGCCGGATGGTCACGTATGGGTCAACATGACGGGCAATCCCGGCATGGCGACCGGAGGCACCGGCGACGTGCTCACCGGCTTGATCGCGGGCATGATCGCGCAGTTTCCGGATGACCTGGTACGCGCGGTGTGCGCGGCGGTGTGGCTGCACGGGTACGCGGGGGATCGCGCCGCCAGGGTATGGTCGGAGCAGTGGCTGACCGCGACCGACATCCTGAACACGGCCATCGTTGACGGCGTCACCAAAGACTGGCTGGAACGCGATCCCTTTGTCGCCATTCAGCATGGCGGCGGCCGGCAGGCGTAACTTACCAAGATTGGTAATTTGTAATTTGCGCTGACCACAAGACAGGTTTTTACTTTTCAAATTACCAATTACAAACTGCAAACTCTGCTGCCTCCCTGGTAATCCAGGAGACTACGGACAATGGCGACCGGCGAATTTACTACTCACTCCGCGGAAGAGACCATCCAGTTGGGGCACCAGCTTGCGCGCGAGTTGAAGCCGCCTCAACTGGTGGTGCTGCGCGGCGAACTGGGCACAGGAAAGACGACGCTGGTCAAGGGAATCGCCGAAGGTTTCCAGGCAGCGTCGCAGGACGACGTCACCAGCCCGACTTTCGCGCTGATCCGCGAATATCGCGGGCCGTCGGTCAACGTGTTTCATATTGACCTGTACCGCATCGACACCGATCGTGAACTGGAAACCCTGGGCATTGACGATCTGTATGGCAATTCCAACGTCCTGCTGATCGAGTGGGGCGAGAAGTTCGCGCGCTTCGAACGCGAGCGGCACGTCGAAATTCGATTCCGGCGCTTGGGTGAGAACGAGCGACGGATTCGGGTCAGCGGCTTGTAGCGCGCTGGATCAGGTTACCCCATCAGAAGCCCATGATGTTATACCCGCAGTCCACGTAGATCGTCTCTCCGGTCACGCCCGTGGACAGATCCGAAGCGAGAAACAGCGCTGCCCTGCCCACCTCTTCGGCTTCAACGTTGCGTTGCAACGGGGCGCGCTCGACGTGGCCTTTCAACATGTCGCCGAAGCCGGCAATGCCGCGCGCGGCCAGCGTCTTGATGGGCCCTGCGGAAATGGCATTCACGCGCACTTTCTGCTTGCCGAGATCGGCCGCGAGGTAGCGGACGGTGGCTTCCAGAGCGGCTTTTGCCACGCCCATGACGTTGTAGTTGGGCACGACTTTCTCCGCGCCGTAGTAGGTAAGGGTCATGATGCTGCCGCCGTCGGCCATCAGCGGGGCGGCGCCGCGGGCGAGCGCGATCAGCGAATATACGCTGACGTCGTGCGCAATGCGGAAGCCCTCGCGGGAAGTCTCGACGAAGGGCCGGCTGAGTTCGGCGGCGGGGGCAAAGGCGATGCTGTGCACCAGGACGTCGAGTTTCCCGTAGCGCTCCTTCAATTGCTCGAAGAGACGCGTGACCTCGGCGTCGTTGGATACGTCGCACTGAAAGCCCTCGGCGCCGAGGAGCGACTCGACCAAGTCCTTGGATTCAAGCGCAAGCCGCTCGTTCTGATAGGTGAGTGCCAGGCGCGCGCCGGCGCCATGCAATTGCTGCGCGATGGCCCAGGCGATGCTGCGCTTGTTGGCGACTCCGAAGACAACTGCGGTACGTCCTTCGAGCAGAGCTGTCATAGAACCGACGTTGGTCGATGGTCGATGGCCAATTGATCGGACTTGCGAACGACTAACGACCAACGGCGAACGACGGACAAGCGTGAAACTCAAGAGAATAACAGGTGAGAACGCCGATGGTCGATGGCGTTACTCGGCCACGGCGGCCACGGCTTCGGTTGCCCCGCTCGTCGCCGGTACCGGCCACACCGAGCCGATAAACGCCAGCACGTACACCATTCCCAGCAACGCGAACGCTGCGGTCAGCGACAGGCGGTGCGCGATGACTCCGGCTGATAAGGCAAGAATGATTTGCAGGGCGGTACCGGCGAAATAGAACGTGTTCTGCACGCGTCCCATGAAGTGCTTGGGAACCAGGTGCATCATGCTGCTGGAAATCGAAATGCCGCCCACGCCGCGCGCCGATCCCATGGTCATGTAAATGAGAACTGCAAGCGGCACGAAGCCCGAATAGGGGATCACGAAGATACCGGCGGCGAGCACCGCCATGGCGATCTGCAGCGCGCGCCGCGCTCCGATACCGCGCATCAGCGCGGGCACATACAGTGCGCTGAGGAATGCGCCCAGGCCCCATCCTCCATAGATCCATCCGAACCCGGTGGCGCCGGCGTGCAGGATGCGGTCGCTCAGCGGCGCCATCACCACCGTCGAGGACATCATCGCGCCCAGGTACAACGACCAGCTTGAGCCCAGGAGCAGCACGTCGCGTCGAGGGCGCAGATAGCGGATGCCCTCGCGCATCTCATGCAGGTAGCGCGCCAGCGCTCCCTCCGCACCTGGCTGCCCCCCGTCGGCCGGGCGCACCAGATGCCGACCCTTGCGAACCCCGAAGTAGCAAGCGAGCGAGACCAGGTAAGTACAGAAATCAATCAGCAGCACGCCGCCGAGGTGGATGTGGTTGTAGACGAAACCTACGACGGCGCCGGAGAGCAGGAATCCGCCCTGGATTCCGGCCATCAGGAAGGTGTTCGACTGGACGTATTGGCCGGCAGGCGTTAGTTCCTGGATCAAGGCATTGATGGTCGGCCAGAACATCCAGAAGCCGAGTTGGACGAACGTGTTCATGACGTACAGGTGCCAGACCTGCACCCGTCCCGTGAGCGCGAGAAAGGCGACGGTAAGGATGATGAGGGCGCGCGCCGCGTCGAGCAGCATCACCAGATGGCGGCGGTCTTCGCGATCGATGATCACGCCACTGAAGGGAAGCATCAGCATCGAGGGAATGGTCTGCAGCACGACCAGCATGCCGAGCGCGACCTCGGAATGCGTCGCCTGCAGAACAAACCACATCACCGCGGCGGAATTCATCCCGCTGCCCATCATGGAGATCACGTTGGCTGTGAAAACCAGCCGCAGCGGCCGGACTCTCAGGATGGAGCGCATGGGTGGTGAGACGTGCAGAGTAGCGCAGAATCAGGCGGTCGTCGACCGGGAGAGAACTCGGGAGTCAGGACTCGGGGTATTCCGAACGTCACTCAGCTTGACTCCCGACGCCTGAATCCCGACAACTGGTTCCTCGCCCAAGCCGCCGCATCTATATATGTTAGCCTGTTAGAGCAACGCGCTCCGGTCGTCATTCCGCCGGGCGCGCGTGGATTCCGACTACATTGATCAATACTTTAGCAGCCAAGATTTTCGGCACCAAGAACGAGCGCGAGGTCAAGCGCCTGATGCCCGCGGTCGCGCAGATTAACGCGCTGGAACCGCAGATGCAGGCCCTCACTGACGCCCAACTGTGCGCCAAGACCGGCGAGTTCCGCAAGCGCCTGGCCGAACGCCTGGAGGGGATCGAGGACGACGAGGAGCGCCGCACTGCGGAAAACGAATTCCTGGAAGAAATCCTGCCGGAAGCGTTTGCGGTGGTGCGCGAGGCCGGGCGCCGCACCCTCAACATGCGCCACTTCGACGTCCAACTCATCGGCGGCATGGTGCAGCACCAGGGCAAAATTTCGGAAATGAAGACGGGCGAAGGCAAAACCCTGGTCGCCACCCTGCCGGTGTACCTGAACGCGCTGCCGGGGCGAGGCGTGCACGTGGTCACGGTCAACGATTACCTGGCCAAGCGCGACTCGGAGTGGATGGGAAAGATCTACAACTTCCTCGGCCTGTCGGTGGGCGTGATCGTGCACGATCTGGACGACGAGGAGCGCCGCGAAGCTTACGCCGCCGACGTCACCTACGGCACCAACAACGAGTTCGGCTTCGACTACCTGCGCGACAACATGAAGTTCGACCTGCGCGAGTGTGTGCAGCGCGGACACAACTTCGGCATCGTGGACGAGGTGGACTCAATCCTGATTGACGAGGCGCGCACCCCGCTCATTATCAGCGGCGCCAGCGAGGAATCCACCGACAAGTATTACAAGGTCAACAAGATCATTCCCAAGCTGGAGAAGGGCGAAGAGATCGAGCAGGCGCAGGGCGAGGCCAAGATCCTCACCGGCGACTACGTGGTGGACGAGAAGCACAAGACCATCACCATCAGCGATCAAGGCTGGGAAAAGGTCGAGAAACTGCTCGGGATCACCAACATTGCCGACCCGGAAAACTGGGATTTGAAACACCACGTCGAGACCGCGGTCAAGGCGCACGCGCTCTACAAGCGCGACGTCGAATACGTGGTCAAGGACGGCGAAGTTCTCATCGTGGACGAGTTCACCGGGCGCCTGATGCCCGGGCGCCGCTGGAGCGATGGCCTGCACCAGGCGGTGGAGGCGAAGGAGAACGTCAAGGTGGAGCGCGAGAACCAGACGCTGGCCACCATCACCTTCCAGAATTATTTCCGCATGTACAAGAAGCTGGCCGGCATGACCGGCACGGCGGAGACGGAAGCTCCCGAATTCGAGAAAATCTACAAGCTTGAAGTCGTCGTAATTCCCACCAACCAGCCGCTGCGCCGGCTGGAAAATCCGGACGTGGTGTACCGCACCGAGCCGGAGAAATACAAGGCCGCCGCCGACCACATCGAGGAGTTGCACGAAAAGGCCCAGCCGGTGCTGGTGGGCACGACCTCGATCGAAAAGTCGGAACGGCTCTCCGAAATGCTCAAGAAGCGCAGCGTCAAGCACGTGGTGCTGAATGCCAAGTATCACGAGCGCGAGGCGGAGATCGTGGCCCAGGCCGGCCGCCTCGGTATGGTGACCATCGCCACCAACATGGCGGGCCGCGGCACCGACATTCTGTTGGGCGGCAACCCCGAATTCATGGCCAAGCAGGAGCTGGTCAAGAAAGGAATCGCGCGCCCATTGCAAGAAGCCGGCGGCGAAGTGGAGGCGGCTGCCAGCAGCGAGGAGATGACCAAGTTCTACTACCAGGGCACGGAATTCGAAGCTCCGCTGGAACAGTGGAACGAGGCGTTGGCGCGCTACAAGTCGGAAACCGACAAAGAGCACGACCAGGTGGTCGAAGTCGGCGGCCTGTTCATCCTTGGTACGGAGCGGCACGAGGCGCGGCGCATTGACCACCAGTTGCGTGGCCGCGCCGGACGCCAGGGCGACCCCGGCGCGTCGCGCTTCTTCCTCTCGCTGCAGGACGACTTGATGCGCATCTTCGCCAAGGAGTGGGTCTCGACGCTGCTGCAGCGCCTGGGCATGGAGGAGGGCGTACCGATCGAGTCGAAGATGATCACGCGGCGCATCGAGGCGGCGCAAAAGGCGGTCGAGGCGCAAAACTTCGAAGCCCGCAAACACCTGCTCGAGTACGACGATGTGATGAACAAACAGCGCGAGGCGGTGTACAGCCTGCGCCGCCAGTTGCTGGAAGGACTGGACCAGAAGGATCTTATCCTTGAGGACTATGTGGCCGACATTCTCGGCGAGCTGCTCGATAAGTACGCCGGCAAGGACGTTCATCCCGAGGATTGGGACACCAAGGGCTTGAAAAACGAGGTTTTCACCCGCTTTGGCGTGGACATTGTCGCCGAGAAGGTGACGCCGGAGACCCTGAACCGCCAGGAGCTGGGCGACGCCGTTTTCGGCAAGCTGAAAGAGCGCTACGATGCCAAGGAGAAGCTGATCGGCGCCGAGCAGATGCGCTATCACGAGCGCATGATCATGTTGAGCGTGCTCGACCAGCAGTGGAAAGACCACCTGCTCAACATGGACCACCTGAAGGAAGGCATCGGGCTGCGCGGCTACGGCCAGCACGATCCTCTGGTGGAGTACAAGCGCGAGTCCTTCGACATGTTCGAAGAAATGATGGCGCGCTTCGAGGAAGAGACCGTCCGCTACTTGTACCTGATGCAGGTGATCGAGCCGGGCGCGCCGCAGGTGACCATCGAGGCAGGCGGCGATGGCGACGGTGCGGCGCGGCGACGGCGCGCGGCCGCGACTTCGGTGGACGAACTCGAAGAAGCCTTCCAGCGCCGCAAGCGTAAGGAGCTGGAACAGGCGCGCATGGCAGGTTCCGGAGAGTACCAGCCGGTGCAACAGCGGGTGCGCTCGGGCGCCAAGATCGGGCGCAATGATCCTTGCCCCTGCGGGTCAGGGAAAAAGTACAAGAAGTGCTGCGGAGTGAACGCCTAGAACGGCTTCAAGTTTCAGTTTCAAGAAGACCCCACCCTTGGCCAAGTGTTGATGTGTGTCAGGGGAAAATCACCACCCTATCTCGCCACACCCAGGCGAGACCGGGGTCCGGCAACCTCAAGACTTAGTGCCCTGGGAAAGGCGAGCCTGCCCCCGATCCAGCACACCTCCGCCCTGCGCACCAGGCAGCAACGATTTTCGCTCTTTTCCGCCGTGGTGACCCTTGTGCAGAACCCCGATTACGAGCGTCATTTGTACTGCACAAGAGACTTGGATAACACTTCCACTAAGGTGCTATCACGGGTGCATAAGATTGCCATGGCAGAGATTGATTCCCCACCTTCGCAGTCACAGCGCGATCCGCGCATCGACGCTCTCCGCGGCTTGGCGCTTGTCGTAATGACCTGGGATCACCTCCCGAACCCTTGGCGGCAGTATACATACCAGTCCTTTGGATTCGTGTCGGCGGCTGAAGTCTTTGTGTTTCTTTCCGGGACCGTGACTGCCTGGGTTTACGGCAGGTACCTGATCAGGGAAGGTAGCGACGCGTCCACTGGGCGCGCGTTACGGCGCGTTCGGTTACTCTATTTCGTCCACATTGCATTGCTCACCATCTTTTTTGCGGCGAATCAGATGGCACCTGAGCATTCCGAAGCCACGTTCGCTTGGGATTCCTGGAAGGCTTGGATTCAGGGCGCCACATTCATATTCCAACCCGCATTACTCGACATCCTGCCCATGTACTGTTTGTTCATTGCGGTCGCTCCGCTGCTGTTGAAGCAGTTGAGTTGCGGGCGGTCCTCGATGGTGCTGGCGATCAGTGCGGGCATTTGGGTGATCGCGCAGTTTCCCGGCAATGTTCCTTATTTCATGGGCGCGTTCAACCCGCTCGCGTGGCAATTACTGTTCGTGTGCGGCATGATGCTGAGTTTCCCGGCAGTCATGCAGCGAAAAACAAAGTTGCCGCGCCCGCGATTCGCGATCGCCGTGGTAGCCATTGTTGCGGGATTGTTCTTTGTGTTCCGCCACCCAGATTTCTTTCACCTTGCGCTGATGCCCGCGCAACACACGTATTCGACGTATCTGACCGCTCGCGACGCCAGGAGCATTCTGCATCCCTTCCGGCTGATTGATTTTGCGGCTTTGGCCTATCTCGTCTGGTCCATCCCGCGCTCCTTCGAGGACAGGTACGGCAAGTCAATGCCCTACGCGAGCCTTTCGTTTCTCGGCAAGCACTCGTTGCAGGTGTTCGCCTGGTCATCGTGCATTTGCTTTTTTGCACGAATGATCTACGGGATGGTGGGTCCTTTGTCCGTCCCGTTGCGTACCAGCGCATCGATCTTGTTAACCGCGACCCTGTGGCTGCCGGCCTGGCTGCACGCCAGATTCGCCGCACGGTCGCGCCAAGGCATGATCGTGCCCTCCCGCACGGCAAGACTGCGCTCCGCTAGCAGGCCACGAGCGCTGGTCACGATTTCGAACCGAGTTGGTTGACATCGTACGGTGGAAGCGCGGAGCCGACGCGTCCGGAGATGGCGGAGCGGGATGATGAACTGAACCTAGCCGAGCTTCTAGCCGAGCTTGTGTCCGGGGTCATCCCAACTGAACACCAGCCACCTGCAATTGCAGTTCTTGCACCGTAGTGGCCAGAGCCGCAGCCAAGACAAAAAGACCTCTTTGTAATTGGCGCGATGGGATCGCGCGACATCCGCGCTGCTGCACTCGGGACAATGCATAGGGGGTCGGAAGTTGTGCGCTGCAGATCAGGATTATGTTGACGGACGATTTATCTTGCAGCGCAACCCGCGCTGCGTTTGGGCCTGAAGCCGCCGCCCCACCCAGGGTACGGACACAGAAAATTCTCAGCCTCTCTAGGCATTGGTGCGAGGCCGCTGCAACACTCTGGGCAGAACCTCGGCCAGGGTCAACTCGATGCGCTGCACCGAGTCGGCGGTATAGCGGCTCACTTCCGGCGATCCCGGCTGGGTACGCGCGTCGCGGGTGAGGCTCAGCACTTGCAAGGCATTGCGGATGTGGTGGTTGCACTCGGCCACTGTCCGGAAGCGCTGAATGTCGGCGGCGCGACGGTCATTGGTATACCGCAGTAATGTGTAGATAAGTCCGCCGACCACCAGCAACATGAAGGTGCCGTGAACCATGCCCCCTATGGACGGATACCACATGATGGCCAGCCAGCGGGAGAACAGTGCACACGCACCGGTCACAATGAGGGCGGCCACGGTGGTCGCCCAAATGTAGAGGCGAGGATAGGGCTGCGGCATACGAGCGGTGTCCACCAGCACGGGCGGAAGTGCCTGGAAATGCTTTGTCCATGCCTCTTCCCTCTGGTCCCCGTTTCTCGCAACCAAGGAGGTTGAGCTCGAATGAGGGTGAGTGCGGCAGGCGTTTACCACGTCTTCAAGGGTGCCTGCGGCTTTGAACCCACAGGCATGGCACTGCGCATGCACCAAGACACTGGTTGTGGGGGAGGAATGTGTCATCCTTCGAATTGTCGTTCTGGAACAATTCAAGCCGCAAGGGTACTGACGGACATGTCCGAAAGTAGGTTCTGATGCGGGTTTTGGGAGCAGGCTTCAGGGTGCCAGGGCTCGCTCAGGCTCCGCTTCACAAGCGCTGGGCTTGGACGCTGAAGCCTCCCCATCTGGCTGTTCCTTCTGGCGGGCCGAGGCCATACCCCTGCGCCAGGTCCATGCCAGCGCTTCTACCATCGGCTGCCGCCGCCAATAGGTCTTGTCCTAAAGTGTAGTGTCCATTACCTTTTCAACCATGCTTCTCGATTGACAATTTCTGTCACTCAACATACGATTCGGCCTATCCAGGATTGAACAATATTGCCCCGAAGACTTCTGCAAGGCCCGCAGCATGGGGGGCAGTTCGAGTCAAGCTGGCGGCCCGCGAGGATAGGGAGACCGGAGCATGTCTCAGCGGTTGGGCGACCTTCTCGTTAAGGAGAAGGTAATCACGACGGAGCAGCTGGAACAGGCTCTGAAAGTGCAGAAAGAATCCGGGACGCGCCTGGGCTCCATTCTGGTCAAGCTGGGGTATCTGTCCGACGAAGACGTAACCAATTTTCTCTCCCGCCAGTACGGTGTGCCGGCCATCAACCTCACTTATTTCGAAATTGATCCCACGGTGGTCAAGCTCATCCCGTACGAGACCGCCAAGCGTTACCAGATCCTGCCGCTGAGCCGGGTGGGCGCGTCGCTCACCATTGCCATGGTGGACCCGACCAACGTCTTCGCCATGGACGATATCAAGTTCATGACCGGCTTCAACATCGAGCCGGTGGTGGCGTCGGAGAGCTCGATCCTGGACGGCATTGAGAAGGCCTACGGCGCAACCCACGAAGAAGACTTGGAAAAGGTCATGATGTCGATGACCGAAGGCGTCGAAACCGACATCGAACTCCAAGCCGAAGAGGAGGAGAAGGGGCTATCGGAACTGGAGAAGGCGGCCGACGAGGCGCCCATCGTCAAGCTGGTAAACCTGATCCTCACCGACGCGGTCAAGCGCGGCGCCAGCGACATCCACGTCGAACCCTACGAGAAGGAGTATCGCGTCCGCTTCCGCGTTGACGGCATGCTGCTCACCATCATGAGCCCGCCCATGAAGCTGAAGGACGCCATCACCTCGCGGATCAAGATCATGGCCAAGCTGGACATCAGCGAGAAGCGGCTGCCGCAGGACGGCCGCATCATGCTGAAGGTCAATCTCGGGGGAAGAAAGAAGCAGCTCGATTACCGGGTCAGCACCCTGCCCACGCTGTGGGGCGAGAAGATCGTGATGCGGCTGCTCGACAAGGAAAATCTGCGTCTCGATATGACCAAGCTGGGCTTCGAGTCGGAGTCGCTGGTGAAATTCGAAAAGGCGATCCTGAAGCCCTATGGCATGGTGCTGGTCACCGGCCCCACCGGTTCCGGCAAGACCAATACACTGTACTCCGCGATTTCGCGCCTCAACCAGCCCGACACCAACATCATGACCGCCGAGGATCCGGTGGAGTTCCAGTTGGCGGGCGTGAACCAGGTGCAGATGAAGGAATCCATCGGGCTGAATTTTGCGGCCGCGCTGCGCGCCTTCCTGCGGCAGGACCCGAACATCATCCTGGTGGGCGAGATCCGTGACTTCGAGACGGCCGAAATTGCCATCAAGGCCGCGCTCACCGGGCACCTGGTGCTTTCCACGCTGCACACCAACGGCGCGCCGGAAACCATCAGCCGCTTGATGAACATGGGCATCGAGCCCTTCCTGGTGGCGACCTCGGTGCACATGATCGTGGCGCAGCGCCTGGTGCGCCGCATCTGCTCCGAGTGCAGGGCAGAGGTGGACCTGCCGCCGCAGGCGCTCATCGAGGCTGGCTTCACCCCCGAAGAAGCCAAGACCGTCAAGGTCAGCAAGGGTAAGGGATGCGGGATTTGCAATAACACCGGGTACAAGGGCCGTTGCGGTCTGTACGAGGTGATGGAAATTGACGACGAGATTCGCGAACTGATCCTGGTGGGCGCCTCCGCGGTGGAATTGAAGAAAAAGGCGGTGGAGCGCGGCATGATCACCCTGCGCCGCAGCGGCCTGGTGAAGGTTTTGACGGGCGCAACCACACTGGAAGAGGTGGCGCGAGAAACCGTGCACTGAGTTCCGAGTTGTTAGTTCTGCGTTGTGAGCAGGGAGAGCGGACACCGATATGGCTGTCACACTGAGCGATCTTCTGAAGAAACTGCTGGAGTTGAACGGCAGCGATCTGCATATCACCACGAATTCGCCGCCCCAGCTCCGCGTGCACGGTCACTTGCAGCCGCTGGACATGCCGCCGCTGACCCCGGCCGAAACCAAGGCCTTGGCCTACAGCGTCATGACCGACGCGCAGAAGCACCGCTTTGAGGAAGACTTGGAGCTGGACTTCTCCTTCGGGATGAAAGGCCTGGCGCGGTTCCGCGCCAACATATTCAATCAGCGTGGCGCGGCAGGAGCGGTCTTCCGCGTGATTCCGTTCGAGATCAAGAGCTTCCAGCAATTGAACCTGCCGCCGGTGGTGGCGAAATTGTGCGAGAAGCCGCGCGGCCTCATCCTGGTGACCGGACCAACCGGCTCGGGCAAATCCACTACGCTGGCGGCCATGATCGACAAGATCAACACCGATCGCCACGATCACATCATCACCATCGAGGACCCGATCGAGTTCGTGCACCAGCACAAGAACTGCCTGGTGAACCAGCGCGAAGTGCACGCCGACACCAAGTCGTTCTCCAACGCTCTGCGCGCCGCCCTCCGCGAGGACCCCGACGTAGTGCTGATCGGGGAAATGCGCGACCTGGAGACCATCGAAGCGGCGTTGCGCATCGCCGAGACCGGCCACCTCACCTTCGGCACCTTGCATACCAATTCGGCGGCCTCCACGATTAACCGCGTGATTGACGTTTTCCCGGCGCACCAGCAATCGCAGATCCGCGCCCAGCTCTCGCTGGTGCTGGAAGGCATCATGTGCCAGGCGCTGCTGCAAAAGATCGGCGGAATGGGACGCGCCATGGCGATGGAGATCCTGATACCCAACGCCGCCGTGCGCAACCTGATCCGGGAAGACAAGATCCACCAGATTTATTCCGCCATGCAGTCCGGCCAGGACAAGTTCGGCATGCAGACATTTAACCAGTCCTTGGCCACGCTGTACATGAGCAAGCAGATCACGCTGGAAACGGCGTTGCAGCGGTCGTCCAATGCGGAAGAGCTGCAGGAGATGATCAATCGCGGCGCGGGCATCACCAAGGGAGTAGGAGCAGCGCCGGGGAAGAGGTAGTCCGTTCGGTCTATCGCTGGGTCGGTCTGAACGCACCCATCGACCGCAAGACAGAAGACAAGAGAGGTTCACATGCCAGTTTTCACATTTACCGGCAAAAATGCCGCCGGCGAGAAGGTGTCCGGAGAACGGGTGGCCGAGAATAAGCAGGTGTTGAAGGCGGCGCTCACCCGGGAGCGCATCAGCGATTCGACCATCAAGGAAAAGGGCAAGGAATTTGTCATGCCCACCTTCGGCTCGGGCAAGGTTGCCACCAAGGACATCGCCATCTTCTTCCGCCAGTTCTCGGTGATGATTGACGCCGGCCTGCCGCTGGTGCAGTGCCTGGAGATCCTGGCCGCCAACCAGGAGAACCCGGCCTTCCAGAAGGCCCTGACCGGCGTACGGCAGACGGTGGAAGGCGGCGCGACGCTGTCCAACGCGATGCGCGGCTACCCAAAGATTTTCGACGACCTTACCACCAACATGATCGAGGCCGGGGAGACGGGTGGCATTTTGGACATCATTCTGCAGCGCCTCTCGGCCTACGTGGAAAAAGCGGTGAAACTGCGCTCGGCGGTAAAGTCGGCGCTGATCTACCCGGTCTCGGTGATCAGCATTGCCGTGCTGATCGTGGGCGCGCTGCTGAAGTTCGTGGTCCCCATATTCGCCAACTTGTTTGCCGGCCTCGGCGTCGACCTGCCCGTCCCGACGCGCATCGTCATGAACCTGAGCAAGTTCGTGAGCAACTTCTGGTGGGTGGTTTTCGCCGTTCTGATCGCGCTGGTCATCGGCGTCAAGCAGGTGCGCAAGCACCCCAAGGGCCGCTACGTTTGGGACAACATGATGCTGCACCTGCCGGTCTTCGGCATGGTGCTGCGCAAGATCGCGGTGGCGCGCTTCACCCGCACGCTGGGAACCTTGATCACCTCCGGCGTGCCCATCCTGGAAGGGCTGAGCATCACCGCGCGCACCTCCGGCAATGCGGTGCTGGAACAGGCGCTGATGAAGGTGCGCAAGGCGATCGAGGAGGGCCGCACCATCGTGGATCCGCTGAAGGAATGCGGCGTCTTTCCCAACATGGTGACACAGATGATCGGGGTAGGCGAAGCCACCGGCGCCATGGACGCCATGCTGCAAAAGATTGCCGACTTCTACGAGGACGAAGTGGACTCCGCCACCAAGGACATGCTGACGCTGCTGGAACCGGTGATGATCTCATTCCTGGGCGTGGCCGTCGGCGGCATCGTCATCTCGCTGTACATGCCGCTGTTCTCCATGATCGCCAAGCTGTCCGGCTAGAATCCCGGGCGCTCTTGAAAGGTGGCAGAGGAGCGGCGCAGGCGGTGACATCGTTCGAAGGACAGTGTGTCGAGTAGCAGGGGCGTGATGCGCGAGGAGTTCAACGAGCGAAGCTGGCTGATCTGGCTGAGCAAGGTGCGGATCATCGTCATCACCTTGCTGTTCGGGATCGAGTTGGCGGTCGCGGTGCTGACCCCCACCAGCCTCCCTAAGGGCCTGTTCATTGTCGCGATCCTGCTGTGGTACACCATCTCCGCGTTCTATCTTCTGCTGCTCTCCTTGTGGCACGATGGACGATTCCAGGCCCGCCTCCAGGTCCTCACCGACCTCTGCATGGCTGCCGTCGTTGTCTATCTTACCGGCGGTATCGACAGCTCTTTTAACTTCCTTTACCCGCTGATCATCATCGTCACCGCCATCCTGCTATCGCGGGCGTGGACCTTCCTGAGTGCGGCGCTGGCATTCATCCTGTGCGGCGCCATCCTGGAGCTTTCCTACTTCGACGTCTTGCATTCGTATTCGCTGAACCGGCCCGACCTGCGCAGTCTGCAGGCCTCCATCTTGATCAACCTGTTCGCCTACGCCGCCATCGCCTACCTGGCAAGCTACTTGAGCACGAAGCTGCGCCAGGCCGACGTGCGCTTGCAGGAACAGAGCGGCGCGCTGGAAAACCTGCAGGCCCTGCACGAGAACATCGTTGATTCCATCAGCGGTGGGTTGATCACCACCGCCATGGACGGCCGTGTGCGCCTCATCAATGCCGCCGGCCAGAGGCTGCTGGAACGCCGCCAAGCGGACATAGTCGGTAGGAGCGTCGAGCTTCTGTTCCTCGACCAGTTGCCCGAGCCGGGTATCTTCCCCGTGCGCTGCGAAGTTCGCTCCGCCATTCCCTCCGGGGGCACGCGAACCTTCGGCATGGCCCGCTCGATGCTAGAGGTACCGGGGCGGAGCGCCATGGGTTACGTGTATACCTTCGACGACCTGACCGAGATCCGCCGCCTGGAGCGCGAGGTGCGGCTGCGCGACCGCATGGCTGCGGTCGGACGCATGGCGGCGGCGATCGCGCACGAAATTCGCAACCCGCTGTCGTCCATCGCGGGATCGGTGAAAGTGCTGGCGGACGTTGCCGTCCTCGACCAGGAGCAGCGCACGCTGGTCGACATCGTGACCCGCGAGTCGGAGCGGCTCAACAGCATCGTGTCCGACTTCCTCACCTACTCGCGGGAGAAGAAGTTCGAGTTTGCCATCCTGGACCTGGTGCCGCTGCTGGAGGACACGCTGACTCTGCTGGAAAACCGGGCTGAAGCGGGTTCGCCCCGAGTGGAGGTCGTGCGCCGCTTCGAACCGGAGCGGGCCTTGGCGCAGGTGGACGGCGACCGCATGAAGCAGGTCTTTTGGAATATCTGTGACAACGCCGTCCGCGCCATGCCCGACGGTGGAACGCTGACGATCACGCTGCGCGGCCAGGAAGCGAACTGGCTGATCAGCTTCGCCGATACGGGACACGGCATGCGCGGGCCGGAGATGGAGAAAATCTTCGAGCCGTTCCAGTCGGGATTCGACGGCGGCACCGGGCTGGGATTGGCGATCGTGTACCAGGTAGTGCAGGCGCATGAGGGCAAGGTCACCGTACGTTCCAAGGTCGGACAGGGAACCACGTTCACGGTGCTGTTGCGTCAGGCCGCCCAGCCCGTAGGCGAGCCGGTGCAAGACGCAGTGGTGGCAAGGGGGCGGCGTGGGTAACGTTCTGGTGGTTGACGACGAGCGCTCGATTTGCGAGATGTTGGAAATCGCCCTGCGCAAGGATGGGCACAAGATCGAGACCGTCAACTCCGGCGAAAACGCGAAGAAAAAGGTCGACTCCGCGCTGTTCGACGTGATCGTCACCGACATCAAGATGCCGCGCACCAACGGCATCGAAGTCCTACGCTACGCCCACAGCGTGTCGCCCGATACGGCGGTGGTGCTGATCACGGCGGTGGATGACCTGGAGTCGGCGGTACAGGCGGTCAAGGCGGGCGGCGCGTTCGATTACATCCGCAAGGGCCCCGGCCTGGTGGAGGACGTGAAGTTCGCCATCAGCAAGGCGATGGAAAAGCTGGCGCTGCGACGGCAGAACCTGGCGTACAAGCGCGACGCCCTGAGTCGCAACTCGCTCGACCACCTGGTCGGCATCAGCCCGGCGATCGAGAAGCTCAAACTGACCATCCGCGCCATCGCGCCCACCAACAGCACCGTGCTCATCGATGGCGAGAGCGGCACCGGCAAGGAGCTGGTAGCGCGCGCCGTCCATGCCTGCTCCACCCGCGCCGGAGCGCCATTCCTTCCGGCAAACTGCGGCGCGTTTACCGAGACGCTGCTGGAAAGCGAGCTCTTCGGATATCTCAAGGGTTCCTTCACCGGCGCTAACCAGAACCGGCGCGGCTTGTTCGAGGAGGCCACCGGCGGCACCGTTTTTCTGGACGAAATCAGCGAGATGAGTATCGGTATGCAGGTGAAACTGCTGCGCGTGCTGCAGGAAAATACCGTGCGCCCGCTGGGGTCGGCCGCCGAGATTCCGGTGGACGTGCGGGTCATCGCCGCCACCAATCGCGATCTGGAACGTACAACCGCGGAAGGCGGCTTTCGCGAAGACCTCTACTATCGCTTGAGCGTCATTCCCATCCATGTCCCACCCTTGCGGGAGCGGCGCGAGGATCTGCCCATCCTGGCGAATCATTTCTTGAAGAAGTATGCGCCGGCAGCGGGGAAAAGCATCCTGCGCATTGCGCCTGACTCGTTGCTGGCCCTGACCGGATACGACTGGCCGGGCAACGTGCGCCAGCTGGAGAACACCATCGAGCGCGCCGTCGCTCTGTGCACCGGGAACGAACTACAGATGGAACTTCCGGTGGAGCGCGGGGTGGTGCGCGCCGCCGCGCCTAGTGTTGGCGGACCGGGGACCAGCGTCTCCATTCCGGCAGATGGAATGGACATGGAGCGCTACGTCGCCGACTTGGAGCGGGCGTTTATTCAATCCGCCCTGCGGCAGTGCAATGGAGTTCAAACCCGGGCCGCCGAAATGTTAAAGCTTTCCTACAGGTCTTTCCGGCATTTGCTGAAAAAATACGATCTGTAGGAGTTTCAGTTTCAGCATGAGGCTTTCAGCTCTTAGCTCCTAGCTCTCAGCCAGACCGCACGAGCGAACAGCTAAAAGCCAAGAGTCTAAAGGCTGGAAACTGGAGCTACTTCTTCCCCTCCCTCAACTGCTGCTTCCAGCCTAAGATGCGCGCTTTGTTGCCTTCCGCTTCGGCCTCGGGAACCATGCCCTTCTTCTGGTAGAGGATGGACAGAGAAGTGTGTGCGAGCACGTCGTCGGGGTCGAGTTCGGCGATTCGGTTGGCGATCTCGATGGCTTCATCCAACCGGTTCATGTCTTGGTAGGCGCGCGAAAGGCCGTGCATTGCCTCGGTGAAAGTAGGGTCGGCCGCGATGGAGTTCTGGTAGGCTACCACTGCTTCTTCGTGGCGCCCTTCGGCATAGAGGTCCAGCGCGTGGTAGTAGTGGTCTTCGGCGACCTGGCGCGAGTCTGGCATGAACACAGTCTGTCAGTCGCTCGGTCGATCAGTCAATTGGGCTCGGAATGATGGACCGATAGACCGATCGACCGATAGACTGACAGACCATGTGGTACCTGCTCCGATTCCTGTGGAACGCCACCCGCGGCCATCACCTGTCCCCGTGGCGGAGCCCCTATCTGCGCTGGCGGATCGAGACCTACACCGGCGTCAAGATGACGGACATCGGGTTTCTGGAATTTTTCGAGTTCACATGGAAGGAAAGAGGCGAACTGCTTCGCTTCCTGCAGTGGACGGCGGAGATGGAGCGGTACGCCCGCCCCAAACCAAAAAATCCGTAACCACAGAGGCCACCGAGAAAAACGGCAAGCCAAGCGACTACCTAATGACTCTGTGTCCTCCGTGGCTGAGATCAGGGTGCGATCGCACCCATCTGCGCGCTCTCAAACAGCACGCCGACATCCGAGCCCTTTCCCGCTCCCACGATATGCGCCGCCGAGCCGCGGTGGCTGGCAATTTCCAAGAATCCCATGGAGTTCAGCACGACAAACACTTCGCCGGGCGTGCCCTCCGAGTACGAATGTGTCATCTTGGCGATCTCGTGCCTGGCGATCAGCACTTTGAACGGCGGCGGCTCGGAGGTGAACAGTTGCGGCAGATCATCAGGCGTGATGTTGGTGATCAGGTTCCCAAATTTGTCCACCTTCAGGACCACGCCCTTCAGCAGCTTGTCATTGACCGGCTTGGGTTTGGGCGCGGCGAAGCGGGTGTAGTCGGTGATTTCGTCGCCGAACTTCGCCACCTCGACGCCCTTGCTCAGCCAGCCGGCAACCGCGGCAAAAACGTCGCGTCCGTGGAACGTGCTGCTCACCGGCTGCAGGAAATAGTGGGTGGAGGTGATGTCGCGCACCAAAATACGCTCCTCGCGGTCGTACACAAACGATAAGACGCCGTTGTCGGGGGCGAGGAACATGTGCTTGTCGGTGGTCACCAGCAGCGGCCGCCGGGTCGAGCCCACCCCCGGATCCACCACCACCAAATGGACCGTTTCGGAGGGGAAATAGGTATAGGCCTGCGCAATCGTCAGCGCGCCGTCGAGCACATCGAACGATTGCACCGCGTTGCAGATGTCCACGATCTGCGCCGTCGGGTTGATGCTCAGAATGACGCCCTTCATGGTGCCGACGTAGTGGTCGTTCAGTCCGAAGTCGGTGGTAAATGTGATCAGGCGCTGGGCCACGAGAGCCTCGTTTCGCGGGGAAGGGGCTCTTAGCTTTTAGCTCTTAGCCTTTAGCTTGTCAATGTCAGGGCTGCTGCCCATATGGTTGTGGGAGTGATGTTGAAGCAGTGCAACGGATCACGTAAGGGCCAGGAGACTCGAAGCTGAGAGCTAAGAGCTAGAAGCTATTCAATCCGAATCGTTCCCGAGCCGGTGTGAAGATCCAGATGAAATCCGCCACCGTTCACCGTGCCGCGCAGCTCATGTTTATCGAGCGTGCCTTGCACAACGACCTGCCGGTCAGTACGGACGGACCCTGAGCCGGTGCGTGCGTCCAAATTAAACGCTGCCTGTGCCGGCAGGCGTACGGTGATGCCGCCGGATCCGGTGGTCATGCTCCAGTCTCCGGTGGGCTGACCCTGCAACTCGATGCTGCCGCTGCCAGTGTGCGCGCGCAGGGTGCCACGCAGGTCGTTGACGCGGATGCTGCCCGATCCGGTCTGGAAGTCCAAATCCGCTGCCGAACCCATGGTGGATGTATCGGTGAAGCCGGAACCCGCCTTGGTGGCCGGCGCCGGCGAAGGGTCCTTGCCCTGGTATTTCGCGCGGTTCTCCACCAAGGTTGAAATTCCCACACCCTCGCCCTTGATGGAACCGCTGCCGGCGTGGGCGCGTACCGAACCGCGCAGGTTGCTCATGGTGATGCTGCCCGAACCGGTGCGCGCGCGCACCTGGCCGGCAATGTCGGACAGCCGCAAGCTGCCCGAACCCGCGCTCACCTCCGCCGGACCGGCAATCCCCGAAATCTCCTGGTGTCCCGAGCCGGTCTTCGACAACAACTTGGTTTCGGCGGGGACAACCAGCTCATAGCTGATGGAAATGTTGTTGTAGCGCTGCGATTCGCCGAGGTGCCCGACGCGCACCGTGCTGCCGCTCTGCTCGATCGGCGGATTGGCCGCGATCGCTTTCACCGCCTCAGCCGGATCGCCGCTGCCGCCGCAAAAACCGAAGCAGAAGCCGGCCTTCACCGTACCGTGCACGGCGATCATTCCCGGCGCGCCGTTGCGCACCGTGATGCTGCCCGACCCGGTCACCACTTCCAGGTCCACCGGACCGCTAACCTTCAAGGTGCGATCAAACGTCGCCTCCTCCGCCAACAACGGGAGGCTGCCGAACAGCAGAACCACGCAGAGGACAACACGCAGCGATGTTTTCATCGTGACCTCGTTCAAAGCGCGAGGCTCAGGGCTGATGGCGTTTCTGCCATGACCTGGCGCCTGGGGACTGAACCCGGGGACTGAAGCCTGCATCTTCTGGCCCCCCCAAGCTGGAGGGTTCTTGGGGGGCCCCGTCAAGTTACTGCAGCACGACCTGGTCGCCTTCCTTGAGTCCCTCGAGCACTTCGGCCTTCGCTCCGTTGGAGATCCCAAGCTTGACAGCGACTTTCCTCTTGCCATCCTTGGCGTTGGGGCTGGGCACTTCCACCGACGCCTTCTTGTCCTTGTCGTACAGCACGGCGCCTTCCGGTATCCGCAGCACGTTCTTGTGTTCTTCCAGGATAATTTCCGCGTTGGCGGTCATGGCGGCCTTCAACTCGCCGCCCGGATTGTTGATGGAAGCGCGCACCTCGAAGGTCGTGACGTTGTCTTTCTCCACCCCCATGGGCGAGATCTTGGTCACTTTGCCGGTGAAGGTCTTGTCCTTGAACGACTCCACCTTGATGCGCGCCGGCTGGCCGAGATAAACCTTCCCAATATCGCTCTCGTCCACCTTGCCCTTGACGTACACCTCGCTGGTGTCGCCTTCGGTCATGACCAGCGTCGCCGACGAGCCCATCACCAGGATGGAACTGACCGCGTTGCCAATTTCCACGTCGCGCGAGAGAATGATGCCGTCTATGGGTGCGACGATCGTGTAGTACGTGTATTGTTCCTGCAACTGCGCCAGGGTCGCGCTCGCCTGCGCCACCTGTGCCTGTGCCTGCTTCTCTCTTGCCTTCAAAACGCCGAGATTGGCCTGCGCAACCTGCTGCTTGTTGAGCGCCAGCACATAATTCCTCTGTGCGTCGTCCAGTTGCGACTGCGATACCACCCCGTCCTTCGCCATGCTGACGGCGCGTTCGTAAGCGCGCTTGAGCAGAGGGACGTCGGGGCTAATCGCATCCACCTTGGCGCGCTCAAAGTCGGCGATGGCAGCGCGCTCGCTGGCCTCGGCCGCCTCCAACTGCGCCTTCGCCTGCCGCACCTGCGCCTCGATTTCCACCTTGTCGAGGTCGACCAGCACCTGACCGGCTTTCACCATCTGTCCGGCGTCGGCGTTCCACTTCTTCACAATGCCGCTGGCCTTGGACTTGATTTCCACCTTGGTAATCGGCTCGATCTTGCCGGTCGCGACCACGCTCTTGGCCAGATCGCCGCGGTCAACTTTCGCCAGCTTCGATGCGTCAATCTTAGTCCCACCGCGGGTGGCAGCCACCACGCCGAATACGATTGCCAGCACGCCTACAATCGAGCCACTGATGTACAGCCAGCGCCTCTTCTTTTTCTTACCATTGCCGTTTGCCATTACGCCCTCCTCGCCTTAGCCGCCGGCTGGTATCGATGCCACGGTGCTGGCGTCGTGCAGGGGTACGCATACCCATGACCTTCATTACGCAACCGCCGAGGATTTGGTTCCGCAATAACACTGACAGCTATTTCCTGGTCCGATTCTGGACGCGCCCCAAGCCGTGCACGTCGACCCCTGTCTTAGACGCCGCCGTTGGAAAAAGGAAAGCAAAGAAAGGCTGCAGGCGTCAGGCCACAGGCAGCAAGCGGAAAAGCATCTGTACGGTTGCCCCACCCTTATTTCGCCTGAGTTTGGCGAGACAGAGTGGGAATGTTCATTTTGGTCCCTGGCAGGCTGCCCCACCCTTGTTTCGCCACGGTTTGGCGAAACAAGGTGGGGATGTTATTTGGACCTGGCGCACTTAGGTTGCGTCAACTGCCTGGAGCCCGAAGCCTGGAGCCTGCAGCCTGTTAGAATCTCCGCCAATGGCCGGATACGTGCTCCTGCGGGTGTTTGGCGTCGTGCTGCTGGTGGCAGCCAATGCCTTCTTTGTGGCAGCGGAATTTGCCCTGGTCAGCGTCCGCGACACCCGCATCCAGCAGCTCATTGACGCCGGCCGGGTGGGCGCCCGCACCGTGCGCAAGCTGCACGAGCGCATGGACGAGTTGCTCAGCGCCGTCCAGCTCGGCGTCACCCTGTCCAGCCTCGGACTGGGCTGGCTCGGCGAGCCTACCCTTGCCGCCTTAATCCAGATGGCAATGGGCCGAGCTGACCACCCCACGGTCCTGGCCCACACCGTTGCCGTCGTGCTGGCATTCATCGTGATCACCTACTTGCACGTTGTCCTGGGAGAGGTAGTACCGAAATCGGTGACGTTGCAGCGTCCCGACCGGGTTGCGCTCGCCGTGGCCGCGCCCATGGACTTCTTCATAACGGTGGCACGCCCGTTTCTGCGCGTGATCAGCTCTTCCGCCCGCTTCGTGCTGCGCCGTTTCGGGACCCATGAAATACGTTCCTCAGTCGTGCACTCGCCCGAGGAGCTGAAGCTGATCGTGGAAGCTTCCCGCCGCTTCGGCATCGTCCCCCAGGTCGAGGAAGAGATGATCCTGCGCGCGCTCGAACTGGGCGACATTACCGTGCGCCAGGTCATGGTGCCGCGGCCGCGGATTTTTTCCTTGCCCGCCGACTTGCCCTTGGAACAGGCGCTGGCGCGCGTAGTCGAGGAACAGCATTCGCGCGTTCCGGTATACGACCCGCAGAGCGGCCCCGAACACATCATCGGCCTGCTCTACAGTAAGGACCTCACCCGCTGGATGCGGCTGCGCTACAGCCAACCATCGTCCGATCCCGCCGCCCCGCGCCTGGCGCGCATGGTGGTGCGCGACATCATGCGCAACGTGCTGGTGGTGCCGGAGACCAAGCCGCTCACCGACTTGCTGGCCGAATTCCGCCACCGCAGGCGCCATCTGGCGGTGGTGGTGGATGAGTTCGGCTCCACCTCCGGCGTGGTGACCGTCGAAGACGCGCTCGAGCAACTGGTGGGGGAAATCGAAGACGAGTTCGACATCACGCCGCAGCCGCTCCCCGCCGGCGCTACCAGCATGGTACTGGAGGGCGCGGTCAACATTCGCGACCTCGAAACCCAACATCACGTAAATCTGCCTTCGAATCAGGGGTTCGAAACGCTGGCGGGCTTTATGCTGGCAAATTTCCAGCGCATCCCGAATCCGGCCGACTCGTTTGAATTCGATGGCCGCCGCTTCACCGTGCTGGAAATGGAGAACCGCCGCATCGCCCGCGTGTTGATCGAAACCCTCCAGCCCGAAGCGGCACAGCGGGCAGGAGACTAGGAATTGGGTAATCGGGTAACTGCGTAATTTGGTGATTTGAAAACACAGGAACCGTCCTCCGGACTACGGGCTTCGGACTACCGATACTACCGATAACCGATTGCGCCAACGACCAACGACTGATCGGCCAACGACTGAGTAACGACTAACGACTGCCGACCGATGCTCCGATTCTTACTAACCCGCGCGCTCTACACTCTCCCGGTCCTCTGGCTGGTGGTATCGGTCGTCTTCCTGCTGATCCACCTCGTCCCCGGCGACCCCATCCAGCAAATGCTCGGCGAAGGCGCAGCAGCAGCCGACATCCAGGCAGCGCGCCACGCCTACGGTCTCGACTTGCCGATCAGGCAACAGTATCTGAAGTATTGCAGGGGTGTCCTGCACGGCGACCTCGGCCAGTCGCTGCGCTTCAATGAGAAAGTCGGACGCCTCATCGCCGAGCGCTATCCCTTCACGCTCGAGTTGACGCTGGCCTCGCTTTTCGTTGCCCTGGCGCTCTCCATTCCAGCCGGCGTGCGCTCGGCGCGGCGACGCAACCGCTGGGACGAACGCGCCATCAGCTTCGTCAGCCTGCTCGGGCTTTCGTTCCCCAACTTCGCTCTCGGCCCGGTGCTAATCCTGTTTTTCGCCGTCAAGCTGGGAATCCTGCCGGTATCCGGCAGCGGAACGGTGGCGCACCTGGTCCTGCCCGCGATCACCATGGGCGGAGCGCTGGCCGCCATCCTCACGCGCATGGTGCGCACCTCGATGCTGGAGGAACTGAGTCAGGACTACATCCGGACCGCCCGTGCCAAGGGTCTGCCGGAGCGCACGGTGGTTTACCGTCACGCGCTGCGCAACGCCATGATTCCCGTTCTAACCGTGATCGGGCTGCAATTCGGCGCGCTGCTGGCCGGCGCCATCGTCACCGAGACGATCTTCTCCTGGCCCGGCATCGGCCGCCTGACGATTCAGGCAATCTCCAACCGCGACTACTATCTCGTGCAGGGCTGCATTCTGACGATTGGATTGACTTATGTTGCGGTGAATTTCGTGACGGACTTGCTGTACTCCGCGTTCAATCCGCGTATCAGGCAGTAGGGCTTCGATGCCGATGCCCATTCCTCGTGGAAAACTAACTGTGCGTCTGTCCGCGAAACTGCTGTAGAATCCGCTCCTTCTCCGAAACTTTCTCGTAACAGCGACGTGTTGTTGCTGGAGTGGTCATCATGCCGGAACAGGGTCGCGATGGTACACCGTGGGCCAAGAAAAAGCCAACGGTCGCCCTCTTTCCTTTGGATCAGCAGAGTCGGGACGTTCTCAGTGACTGCTTCAGCCAGTTCAGCATCGAGGTCATTGCCGCTCACGACACCACCATCTTGCGCAATGCGAAACTGGAAGGTTGCGTGGTGTCCCTCACCAGTCCTATTGTCGAGGACATCGTGGCCGAAGCGCGCAATTCGGCGTGGCAGAAGCGCATGGTCGTCTATGCGGTCGGACCGGCCGGCAGCATCCACGGCCTCAGCGGCTTGGCCAAGTACGGTATCAATGTTCTTTTGGATTCACCTGTCACCCGTCAGACGGCGCTCAAGGCAATCCACGCTACGCGCTCGTTGCTGTTGAACGAGCTGAGGCGCTATGTTCGCCTTCCGCTTGCCGCGCCGGTCGCCCTCGAATATGGATCGCGCCGCTTCACGGCAACCTCGTCCGAGATCAGCGGTGGCGGCATGTCACTGCAATGCAAGGATCACTGCCCGCCGCCCGACACTACCGTGCACGCCTCATTCGCCGTTCCCGGATCCGCGCAGGCCGACATTGCCTGCGTCGTCTGCTGGTCCGACGATAAGAATGGGCAGTTCGGACTGCGCTTTGACCCGGCGGCGGAAGGTCGCCAGGCGGTGAAAGCCTGGATCGAGAACTACCTCGGGATCGACTAATTCACTTCGCCTAGAGCGGTTCCCGAGTAGATATACCCGCGAATGAGTGTTTGGACGTAAGCTGCTGGTGCTGGCGGTCTCTGCGAATACAGCTGATGGCACGAGCCTTTTCCGACGATCTGCGGCGGAGGATTTTGGTGGCGTACG